>CAXSEX010000282.1:0-6319 GCA_964236415.1 uncultured Acetobacteraceae bacterium
CGCCTTCGACCAGGCGGGAACTCATCTGGTAGGGCTGGGCGCGGCCCAGCCAGGTCTCGTGGTGCGCCCGGTCGGCGTCAGTTTCGCCGGCATACAGCACGCCGCATTCGCGGAAGCCGGTTTCGGCGGCGACCGTGCGGTTCATCTCCTTCCACATCCGCAGGGCCTCGATGATCAGCGGGATTTCCCGCTCGTCGCGCCCGGTCTTGCGTACCCAGCCCCAGTTGCGGCTCGATTGCTCGGCCACGAGCTGGCCCTTCTCGCACAGGGTCACGGCAACACCGGCCTGCGCCAGCGCCAGGGTGGTGGAGATGCCGATGATGCCGCCGCCGATGACGACGATCCCGGTCCGCGCGGGCTGCCGGCCGTCGGCCTCGAACGGGTCAATCTCGGGTCCCAAGGGCATACTCCTAATCGGCTTGCGTGGGTTGCAGAACGGGCGCCGCCACGGGTGCTGCCAAGGACAGGTCGTCGCGCACGCAGGCTTTCCAATGCCCCGGGGCAACCTCGCGCAGGTCCGGCACCTGCTCGGCGCAGCACGGCTGCGCGTAGGGGCAGCGGGTGCGGAAGGTGCAGCCGGAGGGCGGCGCCACCGGGCTGGGCACGTCGCCTTGCAGCAGGATGCGCTGCCGCCGGGCTGCCGGGTCGATGGTGGGGACGGCGGAGAACAGCGCCTCCGTGTAGGGGTGGCGCGGACCCGTGAACAGCGCCGCCGTGTCCGCCAGCTCGACGATGCGGCCCAGGTACATCACCGCGACCCGGTCGGAGATGGTGCCGACCACGGCCAGGTCGTGCGCCACGAACAGCACCGTGAGGCCGAGCCGTTCCCGTAGGTCGAGCAGCAGGTTCACCACCTGGGCCTGCACCGACACGTCCAGCGCGGACACCGGCTCGTCCGCGACCAGCAGTTCCGGCCCGGCCATCAGCGCGCGGGCGATGCCGATGCGCTGCCGCTGGCCGCCGGAGAACTCGTGCGGGAAGCGGTCGGCGGCGCCGGGGAACAGGCCCACGAGGTCCAGCGCCTGTTCGACGCGCGCGCGGCGCTGAGGGCGCGACAAGGCGGGTTCGTGGACCAGCAGCGGGGTGGACAGGATGCGCTCGACGGTCATGCGCGGGTTGAGCGAGCCGTAGGGGTCCTGGAACACCAGCTGCATGTGCCGGCGCACCGGGCGAAGCTGGCGGCGCGGCAGGTGGGTGATGTCCTGGCCGCGGAAGTGGATCGTGCCCCGGGTCGGCTCCGTGAGCCGCATCAGCGTGCGGCCCACCGTGGTCTTGCCGGAGCCGGACTCGCCCACCAGCCCCAGCACCTCGCCGCGCCGGATGTCGAAGGACACGCCGTCCAGCGCGCGAAGCTGCTCGCGCGGGCGGAACAGGCCGCGGCGCGGCAGCGGAAACCATTTGCAGAGGTCGCGGACCCTGACGAGCACCTCGGCCCGGGCGAGCACCTCGGCCCTGACGAGTGGCTCGGTCACGCCGCGACCTCCCGCCAGCGGGCGCAGCGCACCCGATGGCCCGGCGCCGCCCATTCCAGCGCGGGGCGGGCGCGCAGGCAGGGATCGGGCCGGGCGTGGCCGCAGCGCGGGTGGAAGGCGCAGCCCGCCGGGCGCTGCCGCGGGTCGGGCACGTTGCCGGGGATGGCGGCCAGGCGGCGCCGCCCAGTCTGCAACACGGCGTCGAGCCGCGGCACGGAGCGCATCAGCCCGGCGGTGTACGGCATCGCCGGGCGCTGCAGCAGGGCCGCCACCGGCGCGTCCTCCACCACCTGGCCGGCGTACATCACCACCACGCGGTCGGCGATCTCCGCCACCACGCCGAGGTTGTGGGTGATGAACACCACCGCCATGCCGGTCTCGTGCTGGAGCCGCCGCAGCAGGTCGAGGATCTGCGCCTGGATGGTCACGTCGAGCGCCGTGGTCGGCTCGTCCGCGATCAGGATGCGAGGGCGGCAGGCGAGCGCGATGGCGATCATGGCCCGCTGCCGCATGCCGCCGGACAGCTGGTGCGGGAAGGCGGAGGTGCGCCGCGCCGGCTCCGGAATGCCGACCTCTGCGAGCAGGTCCACAGCCCGCGCGGCGGCGGCGCGGGGAGACAGGCGCTCGTGGCGGATCAGGGACTCGCTGATCTGGTCGCCCACCGTGTGCACGGGGTTGAGCGAGGCCATCGGCTCCTGGAAGATCATGCCCAGCGCCCGCCCGCGCAGATCGGCCATCGCCCGTTCCGGCAGGGCGAGCAGGTCGGTCTGCCGCCCGTCCGCCCCGCGCAGCAGCACCCGCCCGGCGACGGTGCAGCCCGACCCGGTTTCCAGCAGCCGCATCAGCGCGAGGGCGGCGACGCTCTTGCCGGAACTCGACTCGCCCACGATGGCCAGCGTTTCGCCGGGGCGCAGGGCAAAGGAGACATCCTCGACGGCCGGGACGCCGCCGAAGCGCACGGTCAGGCCCTCGACCCGGAGCAGGTCCCCCGTTTCGCCAAGCGGCGTCACGCCGCGCGGTCCAGCCGCGGGTCCAGCGCGTCGCGCAGCCCGTCGCCGATGAAGTTGAAGCTAGTGACGGCAAGGGTGATGACGGCGCCGGGCAGCAGCGCCAGCCAGGGGGCGGTTTCCAGGTACTCCTGCGCGTTGTTCAGCATGTTGCCCCAGCTCGCGGTGGGCGGCTGGATGCCGTAGCCGAGGTAGCTGATGTAGGACTCGGCGAGGATGGCGCGGGCGACGTTGAGCGTCGCCGCCACGATGATCGGCGCCATGATGTTGGGCAGCAGCTCACGCAGCATGATGTACCCGTCGCTGGCGCCGATGGCCTCCGCCGCCACGGCGAAGTCGCGCTCGCGCAGCGCGATCACCTGGCCCTGCACCACGCGCGCCACCTCCATCCACGCGGTCAGCGCGATGATGAGGGTGATGGTGGCAAGGCTCGGGCTGACCAGGGCGGCCAAGGTCAGCAGCAGGAAGATGGACGGGAAGCACAGCACGGCGTCCACCAGGCGCATCAGCGCCGTGCCGACCCAGCCGCGGTAGAAGCCGGCGAGCAGGCCCACGAGAACGCCCACGGCCGTGCTGATGCCCATGGCGACGAAGCCCACAGTCAGCGAGATGCGCCCGGCCATCAGCAGCCGCACCAGCAGGTCGCGCCCCAACTGGTCGCTGCCCAGCCAGTGCGGCCCGGCGAGCGGCGCCTGGAAGCGGTGGCGCAGGTCGATGGTGAGGGGTCCGTAGGGACTGAGCATCGGCCCGACGGCGCAGGCGGCGATCAGCAGCGCCACGGCGGCCACCCCCGCAACCGCCAGCCGGTGCCGAAGGAAGCGCGAAGCCGCCCGGGTGGAGCGTGCCGGCGGGAAGAAGGCGGCCGGGATGCCGGCGACGGCGCCGCTCACGTGAGGCGTATCCGGGGGTCGGCGGCGACGTACAGCAGGTCGGCGGCCAGGTTGCCGGCGAGAACCAGGATGGCCGAGAAGATCAGCAGGCCCATCACCACGGGATAGTCCCGGTAGCCCAGGCTGTCGAGGAACAGCCGGCCCATGCCGGGCCAGGTGAACACCGTTTCCGTCACCAGCGCCCCGCTCAGCAGGGTGGGAAGCTGCAATCCGGCCACCGTGATCATCGGCAGCAGCGCGTTGCGCAGGCTGTGGTGCAGCAGCACCTGCACCCGGCGCAGGCCCTTGGCGCGGGCGGTGCGGACGTAGTCCTGGTTGACCACCTCCAGCATCGACGCCCGCATGTAGCGGCTCCAGGTCGCGACGGTGACGAGGGCCAGGACGATGCACGGCTCGATCAAATGGCGCGCGTAGTCGAGCAAGGAGCCGTCGCCCGCCGTGGCGATGTTGCCGGCCGGCAGCCAGGCGAGGCGGACGGAGAACAGGTAGATCATCACCAGCCCGAACCAGAAGGTCGGGATCGACAGCGCGACCATGGCGCCGACCGTCGCGGCGTAGTCGGCCAGCGAGTAGCGCCGGACCGCCCCCAGCACGCCGACCCAGGTGCCGAGGACCACCGCGAGCAGGGTGGAGCTGGCCATCAGCTCCAGGGTCGCGCCCAGATGCGAGCCAATCACCCACAGCACCGGCTGGCTGTCGCGGTAAGACCGGCCCCAGTCGCCGGCGAGCAGGCGGCGCAGCCATTGCACGTACTGCGCCGGCAAGGGCTGGTCGAGGCCCATCTGGTGCGCGATCCGCTGCATCGCCTCCTGCGACATGCCGGGCGTCAGCGCGAATTGCGCCAAGGGGCCGCCCGGTGCCAGGTGCAGCAGGGCGAAGCCGATCATGGAAACGAGCACGAGCAGCAACAGGCTTTGCCCGATCCGGTGCAGGACGAAGCGGGTCACGCCGAGTTATCCGTGAAGCGTCATCGGCTCGCTCGGCGCGTTCCAGCGGTCGAAGCGGGCCAGGGCGAAAGGTTCAAGCGGCAGGTCCACGGGCAAGTCCTGCGCCATGGCGGCTGCGATCTGGCCGGTGACGGGACCGAGGCAGAAGCCGTGGCCGGAGAAGCCCATGGCAATGACCAGGCCCGCCGGGTCAGCTACCTGTTGCAGCACCGGCAGCGCGTCGGGCGTCTGGTCGATCAGCCCGGCCCAGATCTCGTCGATGGGCGTGTCCAGCACCGCGGGGATGGCGGCCCCGAACAGGCGGATCGCGTCGACCACCCCGCGCGTCGGCGGGCGCACCCGGGGCCGCGCCCCCTCCCTCATAGCACCATCCTCGATCTCGCCGGTCCATTCGGTGCTGCCGCCGGTGAAGCGGAACCGGCCCGTCACCTCCTGCCGCCCGGCGCAATCGGCGTTGGCGACGCCGATCACCTGGTCGAGCACCGGCGCCGCAGGCGCAGTGCGCACCGCCGTCACCAGGCGCACCCGCAGCGGCACGGACAGGCCGAGCGGCTGCAGCAGCCGGTTGCCGAACACGCCGGCTGCCAGGACCACGCGCCCGGCCGGGATGTGCCCGGCACCCGTCGTCACCCCGATGACCCGGCCGTTTGCCGTGTCGATGGACAGCACGTCCTCGCCGAACCGCGTTTCGGCGCCGGCGCGGATGGCGGCGTCCACGAAGGCCTGCACCGTCGCCTGCGGGTCGGCATGGCCGTCCGTGGGACAGTAGGACGCGCCGAGCACCGCGGGCGACACCGCCGGGGCAAGCTGCGCCACCTGCTGCGCGTCTAGCAATGACAGATCCAAGCCGGCCGCGCACTGCTCTTCCACCATGCCGGCGAGACTGGCCAGCTCCTCCGGCGTGCGGGCGAGGCGGAGGTTGCCATGCCGCCGGTAATGCGTCGGGCCGCCGAGCTGCTCGGCCAAGTGCTCCCAGATCGACACCGCCCGCCGGGCCAGCGGCAGCTCGGCCGGGTGGCGCCCGGATTGCCGCACGCCGGCAAGCGTCCAGCCGGATGCCATGGCGGCGGGGCCGTAGCGGTCGATCAGGACCACTTGGAGGCCGGCCGTCGCGAGCTTATAGGCCGAGGCCGCGCCGCTGATCCCCGCGCCGACCACGACGACGTCCGCCATCACCCAATCTCCGTTTACGTGGGACAGGCGCATTCAAGAACCATGCCGGCCTGTCGGTGCCGCCTCAGAACGAGGATTCCAGGCGGCAGTTGACCAGCAGTTCAGCGACGTTGGCCGTGCCGGGCAGCAGCAGGGCCATCGCGACGAGGGCCGCGATGTCGGAGGCTTGCGTCATGCCCTCCCGCGGGAAGCTGGTGACGCCCGCCGTCATGTCGGTCGCGACGAAGCCGGGGCAGACCGCGGTGGCGCGCACGCCGTCGTCCCATGCCTCCCGGCGCACGGCGTGGGTGAGCGCCAGGAGGGCGAACTTGCTCATGGCGTAGCCGATGTTGGCGTTGGCCACGCGCTTGCCCGACAGCGACGACACGTTGACGACCCGGCCGTCACCCCCCTGCCGCAGCGCCGGCAGCAGCAGCCGGATCAGCCGCAGCGGCGCCTTGACGTTGACCAGCCACATCGCGTCGAGCGCATCCTCCCCCGCGTCCGCAAGGGTGGCGCCCGGGAGCGACACCCCGGCGGCGTTGACCAGGCCGTGCAACGCGCCGAACCGCGCGAGGGTCGCGTCCCGCCAGGCCTGCGCGCTGTCCAGGCTTTCGGCGTCGTAGCGGTGCACGAGCAGACGGTCGGAGGGCTGAAGGCTGGATGCGCGGACGCCGGCGGACACGCGGAAGCCGTCGGCGAGCAACCGCTCCACCACCGCCCGGCCAATGCCGCGGGCGGCGCCCGACACCATCACCACGCGGCCGGCCGGGTCAAGCATCAGGCGGACGCGCCGCCAGCCCGGCGCGGCGCTTCAGGCGAAGTCCGAGGGTCGGCACTTCAAGCAAAGT
>CAXSEX010000283.1:0-6294 GCA_964236415.1 uncultured Acetobacteraceae bacterium
CCGTCGATCACCTGCTCGTTGGCCAGCACGGTGCCGTCCACCGGGTCCCAGTTGACCCAGCTCTCCTTGCGCTCCACCAGCCCGGCCCGCAGGAAATCCAGGAACAGCTTCTGCTCGTGCCCGTAGTACTCCGGCTCGCACGTCGCGATCTCGCGCGACCAGTCGATGGACAGGCCCATGCGCTTCAGCTCGGTGCGCATCGCCGCGATGTTGGCGTAGGTCCATTCGGCCGGGTGCACGCCCCGCTCCCGCGCCGCGTTCTCCGCCGGCAGGCCGAAGGCGTCCCAGCCCATCGGGTGCAGCACGGCGTAGCCCCGGGCACGCTTGTAGCGCGCCACCACGTCGCCCAGCGTGTAGTTGCGCACATGGCCCATGTGGATCTTCCCGCTGGGATACGGGAACATCTCAAGCACGTAGTACTTCGGCTTGCCGTCCGCCGGCACGTCCGCCACGCGGAAGCACCCAGCCGAGTCCCACGCCTGCTGCCAGCGCGGCTCGGCGGTGCGGAAGTCGTAGCTCGGCCCATCCGTCGCGGCCGTAGGGGGCAGGTCATTCATGGAAAGCGCAGCCTACCTTCGATCACTGCGGGTGATGTTCTTCAACGCGGCGACGGGCGGCCTGTCATGACCCGGCCACCTGCGACCGCAGCTCCCGCGCCCGGGCGAGGACCTTGTTCTCGATCTCGCTCGTGGTCACGGCGCTGACGGGCTGATCGACCCACTGGCCACCCTGCGCCACCTGCCGGAAGACCGACACCTTGACGCCATCGGCGCGAAGCTGGCGCCCGAGGATGTAGGCGGTCGCCTTGAACCGCTCCCCGCCGCTCGTCGGCGGCTGGTACCAATCGGTGATGATCACCCCGCCGAACGGGTCCGCGGACGCCAGCGGCATGAACGACAGCGTGTCCAGCGCGCCGCGCCACAGGTAAGCGTTGACGCCCAGTGCCCCGCCTTCCTGCGCCTGGGCGGAGGAGCCGGCTGCGCCCTTGCCGATGCCGAGGGCCAGGCCCTGGTCGCCGAACAGCTTGCCCTTCTCGCCGCCCTTGGTGCGGTAGTCGTTGTACTCGTCCTCCGCCACCGGGCGCACCTTCGCTGGGCCGCAAGCGGCCAGCCCCAGGACCGCGATCAGGACAAGAGTTGGCGTGCGGTGCGACATGAGGAACCTACCCGAAAACGGCGCAAGGCGCGCCACGCAGCGTCATAGCCCGGCCACGGCGCAGCGCCAAGCCGGACCGCGGGCGCCGGCACGGAATGCAAAAGGGGCGGTGGTTGCCCACCGCCCCTCCCACCAGCTTGGTTCGGCAGGCTACCAGCTGAAGCCGGTGCCGACCGCGAAGACCTGCGACGTGATCTTGTTGGCGAAGGGGTTGCCGGCCGCCGACCCGGACACGCCCTGGCCGGTGATGAAGTTGTAGCCGTTCTGCTTGCGCTCGCCATAAAGGTAGGACGCGAACAGCGACAAGCCGGGCGCCAGGGAGTAGGTCGCGCCCGCAGCGATGCCCTGCTCGGTGCGCTGCCGGCCGAAGAAGGCGTTGTTCACGTCGCCTGCGCTCTTGTTGTAAAGGTAGTGCGCGCCGAAGATGGCAGGGCCGAACGTGTAGGAGAAACCAACGAGGGCGGCCTCGCTGTCCGGCAGCCCCTTCGGAACCAGCACGCCCATCGAGCCGTTGTAGCGGCCGAACTGGTAATGGCCGCCGACGCTGAAGCCGCCATAGGTCACGGCGAGGCCGAAGTCGCCCACGTTCAGGCCGTCGTAGTTGGGCCGGGCGCCGCCCGTAGCCAAGGGGTTGTTGGTGAACGGCGTGCCGGAGTTGTCGAGCACGTGCCCGCCGCCAATGTAGGCGCCGGTGGCTGCGATGCCGAACGCGCCGAACGTGCCGCGGTAGCGCAGCAGCGCGTCCACGGTGTTCCTGCGCCGGGCGCTTTCGCCGCCCACCGGCGAGGAGGACAAGCGGTCGCAGCCCGGGCCGGCGACGCCGTTGGCATTCGCGCCGGTGGCTTGGGTGAAGATGCCGGCCGAGTTGACGAAGTTGGTGCCGAGCGGGTTGGAGGTGTTGCAGGCGTCGGCCAGCAGCGCGCCGCCGGTGTTCGGCTCGTAGGACACGCCGAAGTCGAAGCCGTAAAGCTGCGGCGACAGGTAGATCGCCTTTGTCGTCGTGTAATAGCTGCCGTTGTCGGCAAACGGCCAGGTGAGCTGGGTGTTCGCCGCTGCAAGGGAGCCGACATCGCCGTCAAGGCCGCCGTCGTTGAAGTTTTCAAAGGTGCCGGTCAGGTAAAGGCTGGTCGGCTGGTCGGTCGAGCCAAGGCGGATCGTGCCGAGCTGGTCGGTGCCGATGTAGCCCCATTCCCGCTTGAAGTACAGCAGGGCGCGGTGTGCGTTCTCCCCCGAGATGCTGCCATAAGAGCCGCCGCCGGCGCCGAAGCCGTTGTCCTGCCGGATTTCAAGGCTGGCGCCGTACTTCAGGCCGTTCGCAGCCACGCCGTCGAAGCCGGGGAACAAGCGCGCATAGTTGCCGAACCCATAGCTCGACTGCTTGTTGGTGCCGCTTGAGTTGGCCCCGGTGCCGTTGCCGGTTGCGTCGAAGTTTCCGCTCGGCGTGCCCGACGCGTTGTTGTTCGCATCGCGGTCCGCGACGATCCCGCCGTAGAACCGGAACCGGCCGTTCAGGCGGACCGTCACGGTGCCCGGCTCCGGGCTGGCCGTTTGGGCATCCGCCACGGCGGCCATTCCCATCGAGGCGCCCAGTGCGGCCACGGTGGCCAGCAGGAGCTTACGCATTCAACTTCTCCCTAGTTCGCCGATCACCGGCAGGTGTTCACGGCCCCGCCCGACACCTGCCACTTGACCAGCATATAGCGTGTCAAGGGCGAGGGCAGCCAGACCCGTTCACACTATTGCCGGGCTGGCCGATTGCCGCAATTCCCGGGATGAACGACTTATGGCAATCGCGAAACACTGTGACCCCCAGGTCACAACCACCGCCGCACCCCCCATCTCCGGCACCCGGCAGCAGCGCCCCGATTGCCCCTGCCCCGCCGCACCAGCGTGGCAAGCGGCGCGCCTGCCGCCCGTCCACGCCCCCCAGCGCCAAGACCATCGGGCCGCCGTTCAAGCGCCCGTGACGAGGCAGCCGCCCCGCCAGCGCGGCCCAGCGCACGACGCCGAGCGCCGGGGCGCCGGCATGGCTCCGGGTCGGCAGCGCAGGCGACAGGAACACCGCGTCCGCCCCGGCCTTCCAGGCCCGGCGCAGCTCGGCAACCGTGTGGGCGGAACTGGTCGTCACCGCGTTGAGCCGGCGCCCCCCCTTCGCCGCCCGCCGCATGGGAAGCCGCCCGTCCGGCGGGCGTCCCCCGCGCAGGTGCACGCCGCCGCCGACCGCCGCCGCCAGCCGCGCGTCGCCGGCCACCACAAACGGGATCGCCAGCCGGCGGCAGTGCTGGGCCAGCGCCCGGGCCAGCGCGGCGCGGTCCGGCACGCCGTCATGGCGGAACACCACGCCGCACAGCCGCCGGGGCAGCGCCGCGATCGCCGCCCGCGGATCGGGGAAGCGCGCGTCGTCGGTGAACAGCCAAAGCACGGGCACGCGGGCGGCAGGCCCGCCGGCATGGCGCTGTCGCGCCTTGACCCCGCGCGCCCACGTGACAAGCCTATTGTCCATGAACCCTCACGTGATGCCTCCCAATCCCAGCGTGCCCGACCGCTTGCGCCAGATCCAGGCCCGTATCGCCGAGGCCACGGCAAGGGCCGGGCGCGCGCCTGGGTCTGTCACGCTGGTCGCCGTGTCCAAGACGCACCCGGCCGAGGCGGTGCGCCAGGCGATGGAAGCCGGGCAGGCCGTGTTCGGCGAGAACCGCGTGCAGGAAGCGGCGGCCAAGTTCCCGGGCCTGCGCGCCGCCTGTCCGACGCTCGCCGTGCACCTGGTCGGCGGCCTGCAAACCAACAAGGCCCGCGACGCCGTGCGCGTGGCGGACGTGATCGAGAGCCTGGACCGCCCGCGCCTTGCCGATGCCCTGGCCGACGCCGCCGACAAGGGGGGGCGCCTGCCCCGGCTGCTTGTCCAGGTGAACGTGGGCGACGAGCCGCAAAAGGCCGGCGTGCCCCGGGCCGAAGCGGACGCCTTTGTCCGGGACTGCCGCGCCCGCTTCGGCGACGCATTGGCCGGGCTGATGTGCATCCCGCCCGCGGAGGGCGATCCCGCGCCGCACTTCGCCTGGCTCGCCGCCTGCGCCGCCCAGCACGGGCTTCCCGTGGTGTCCATGGGGATGTCCGGCGACTTCGAATGCGCCATCGCCTTTGGCGCCACCCACGTGCGCGTCGGCACCGCCATCTTCGGCGTCCGGCCCCTGCCGCCGGGGGCAGATAACCAACTGCCGGGGGCGGATGGCCAATGAACCAAGGCAGTTGGCGGGCAACGCCCCGGCGGGCGCCGGCCCGGCTTGCCCTTTGCAGGCCGGCGGGCCTATGCCATGGTCCCCGCTGCCTCGACGCCCCGGCCACCGCCCGGCGCCGGCCTTGCGATTGTATGGATATCACATGACCCTGCCGCGCCGCGTCGCAGCCACGCCCTCCGGACTGGGCCTGTGAGCCTCGCCGTCGAGACCCTGCCCGGCGTCGCCCACCGCCCCCTGCGCGCCGCCGCGCTGCTGGCCGTGCTGGGCGTCGTTTACGGCGACATCGGCACCAGCCCGCTTTACGCGCTCAAGGCCAGCCTGGTCCACTTCAGCGGCGTCGGCATCACCCGGGTCGAGATCCTCGGCGTGCTTTCGCTGATCTTCTGGGCGCTGATCCTGATCGTGACGGTGAAATACGTCCTCTTGGTCATGCGCGCCGACAACCACGGGGAGGGCGGCATCCTGGCGCTCATGGCGCTCGCCCAACGCGGGACGGCCGGCCTCGCCATGCGGGCGGCGTTGGGCTTGATCGGGGTGGGCGGCGCGTGCCTGTTCTTCGGCGACGGGGTGATCACGCCGGCCATCTCCGTGCTGTCGGCCATCGAGGGGCTGGATGTCGTGTCGTCCACCTTCAAGAGCCTGGTCCTGCCGTTGTCGATCGTGGTCATCGTGGCGCTGTTCGCGGTGCAGATCCGCGGCACGGCCAGCATCGGCCGGGCGTTCGGCCCGGTGATGGCGGCCTGGTTCCTCGTCCTGGCGGCCATGGGCCTGTTCCAGATCGCGCGCAACCCCGGCGTGCTCATGGCGGTGTCGCCGCTCTACGCGGTCGCCGTCTGCCTCAGCCATGGCTGGCTTGCCTTTGTCACCCTCGGCTCCGTGGTGCTGGCCGTGACCGGGGCGGAGGCGCTGTACGCCGACATGGGCCATTTCGGGGCGCAGCCGATCCGTCTCGCCTGGGTGTTCTTCGTGCTGCCCTGCCTCGTGCTCAACTACTTCGGCCAGGGCGCCCTGGTGATGGCCGACCCGTCCGCACTGGAGAACCCGTTCTACCTGATGGCGCCGGAAAGCCTGCGCCTGCCGCTCGTCGGCCTCGCCACCGCCGCCACCGTGATCGCGAGCCAGGCGCTGATCTCCGGCGCGTTCTCCGTGGCCCGGCAGTGCATGCAGATGTCGTTCCTGCCGCGCATGGCGGTGCTGCACACCAGCCACTCCGAGGAAGGGCAGATCTACGTGCCCCAGGTCAACATGGCCTTGCTGGTCGGCGTGCTGATCCTGGTCCTCGCCTTCCGCAGCAGCGACGCCCTGGCCTCCGCCTACGGCATCGCCGTGACCGGCACCTTCCTGTGCACCTGCGTGCTGGCGACGGTGGCGTTCCGGCGGCAGTTCGGCTGGCCGCGCGTCCTCGCCCTCGGCGTGTTCGGCTTCTTCTTCGCGGTGGACCTCGTGTTCTTCGCGGCCAACGCGCTGAAGATCCCGGAGGGCGGCTGGGTGCCGCTGCTGCTCGGCCTCGGGCTGATGGCGATGATGACCTCCTGGAACCGGGGCCGCGAGCTGATGCTGGCGCGCTGGAAGCAGGACAGCCTGCCGCTCGCCTCCTTCCTGGCGCGGCTGCCGCAGTCCCGCACGGTGCGGGTGCCGGGCATGGCGGTGTTCCTGACCGGCAACCCCGACTACGTGCCGGCCGCGCTGCTCCACAACCTCAAGCACAACAAGGTCCTGCACGAGCATGTCCTGTTCGTCACCGTGCAGAACATGGACATGCCGCAGGCGCCGGCCGACGGGCGGGTCGAGGTGTCGGTGCTGGCGCCCAACGTCCACCGGGTCGTGCTGCGCTACGGCTTCATGGAAAGCCCCAACATCCCCCGGGGCTTGGAGGAGCTCGGCGTGCACGGCGTGGCCTACA
>CAXSEX010000284.1:0-6294 GCA_964236415.1 uncultured Acetobacteraceae bacterium
ACCCGGCGTTTCCGGAGGGCGGGTTAATAGGGAACGCGGTGCGATGCCGCGGCTGCCCCCGCAACTGTAAGCGGTGAGCTGTTCGTCGCGCGCCACTGGGCCAGAATCCCGGGAAGGCAGGCGAACAGCGCGGTCCCACACCTTTCCAAAAAGGGTGGGGCCAGATCCGTGAGCCAGGAGACCTGCCATCATCGGGACACGCGGCCGAACGGCGGCGTGTCCCGGCGACGACGCGCGGCCGGGCGGGGTGCCTCGGCGGCGGCGGTGCCTCCCGGCATCGACCTGCGGCGCCATGCCTCGCAGGCGTTCGGCACCCCGTGCTTTGCCAGGACGCGCCGGAGGCTGCCCGAATATGACCCAGACGCCCACCCCCACGCTCCATGTCTGCACCACCTGCCGGGCTGGGCAGGTGCTGGCAGACAGCGACGAACGGCCCGGCCGGCACATGCTCGATGCGGTGGCGGCCCTGCTCGATCCGCAGGCGCCGGCGGTCGATCTGCAAGAGGTCGTCTGCTTGTCAAGCTGCAACCACGGCTGCGCCGCGGCGATCTCCGCGCCGGGCAAGTGGACCTACCTGCTCGGCCGGCTCGAACCCGGCATGGCGGCGGACCTGCTGAGCTACGCCGAGACGTACGCGCGGTCCGCCACCGGCACCGTGCTGCCGTCCCGCCGTCCTACTTCGCTCGCCCGCGTCGTGCTGGGGCGGATGCCGGACCTGACCCAGGGACGCGCGGCATGACCGGCGGGAAAATCCCGGCGACGGTCATCACCGGCTTCCTCGGCGCCGGCAAGACCACCGTGCTGCGCCACCTGATCGAGCACGCCGGCGGGCGGCGGCTCGCGGTCATCGTGAACGAGTTCGGCGCGGTGGGCGTCGATGCCGACCTGCTGCGCGGCTGCGGCATCCCGGCCTGCGAGGAGGCGGACATCGTGGAACTCGCCAACGGCTGCCTGTGCTGCACCGTCGCCGACGAGTTCCTGCCGGCCATGCAGGCACTGCTCGACCGGCCCGACCCGCCGGAGCACATCGTGATCGAGACATCGGGCCTCGCCTTGCCCAAGCCGCTGCTCAAGGCGTTCGGCTGGCCCGGCATCCGCTCCCGCGTCACGGTGGACGGGGTGATCGCCGTGGTGGACGGCCCCGCCGTGGCCGCCGGGCACTTCGCCGACGACCCGGCCGCGGTGGCGGCGCAGCGCCTGGCCGATCCCGGCCTCGACCATGACAACCCGCTGGCGGAGGTGTTCGAGGACCAGTTGCAATCCGCCGACCTGGTGGTGCTGAACAAGGCCGACCTGCTCGACGCCGACGCGCTGGCGCGGGTGCGCGCGACGGTGGCCGCCGGGCTGCCGCGCGCCGTGCGGACGGTGGCGGCGCAGGAGGGCCGGGTCGATCCGGCGGTGCTGCTGGGCCTGCACGCCGCGGCGGAGGACGACCTGGCCGCACGCCCGTCGCACCATGACGCCGAGGACGGCGCGCACGAGCACGACAATTTCGAGAGCTTCGTCGTGGCGATCCCGGAAACGGACGCGCCCGATGCGCTGCTCGCGCGGCTCCAGTCGGTTGCGGAGGCGCACCAGATCCTGCGCATCAAGGGCTTCGCCGCCGTCCGGGGCAAGCCGCTTCGCCTGGTGATCCAGGGCGTCGGCGGCCGGTTCCGCAAGGAGTTCGACCGCGCCTGGACGCCCGGCGAAGCGCGGCTCGGGCGCCTGGTCGTCATCGGCGAGACTGGGCTTGACCGCGCGGCCATCGAGGCCGGCGTGAGCGCCTGACGCCATGCACCTGCTGGTCCGCGAAACGCGCACGTTGGACGAGGACGCCGCCGCTTGTGACCTCGGCCAGACCGCGGCCGACATCGTCGTGCTGTCGTTTTCCGACGCCGACCTCGGCGCGCTGGCAGGGGCGTGGCAGGCGATGGCCGGGGCGCCGGAACTGCGGCTGGCGAGCCTTGGGCGGCTGCGGCACCCGATGTCGGTGGACCTTTACCTGGAGCAGGTGGCGGCGCACGCGCGTTGCATGGTGGTGCGGCTGCTGGGCGGGCTGGATTACTGGCGCTACGGGGCGGAGGAGGTGGCGGCGCTGTGCCGCGCCCGGAACATCGCGCTCGCCCTGCTGCCCGGCGACGGCCTGGACGACCCGCGCCTCCTGGCGCTGTCCACCGTGGGAGCCGACGCGCTGACGCGCATGGATGCCTGCTTCCGCCACGGCGGCCCGGCCAACATGGCGCGGGCGTTGCGGCTCGCGTCGAGTTGGGCCGGCTTGTGCCCGGACCCGCAGGATTTGGCCGAGCCGGTGCCGCAGCACGGGGTCCATGCGCTCGACCTGCTTCCTGACCGGCCGTTGGCGGCGGTGGTGTTCTACCGCTCTCACCTGCTTTCGGCCGACATCGCCCCGGTTGAGGCCGTGATGGCCGGATTGCGCGCCCGGGGCCTGGCGACCGGCGCCCTTTACGTGTCCAGCCTGAAGGTGCCGGAGAGTGCGGCCTACGCCGCGGCCACGCTCCGCGCCTGGCGTCCGGCGGTGGTGCTGAACGCCACTGGGTTCGCGGCGAGGCAGGGCGACGCGGGATCGCCGCTCGACGCGCCGGGGGCGCCGGTGCTGCAACTGGTGCTGGCCGGCTCGTCGCGGGCGGGATGGCAGGCCTCGGCGCGTGGGGTGTCGCCGACCGACCTGGCGATGCAGGTCGTTTTGCCGGAGCTTGACGGGCGGCTGCTGACGGGGGCGGTGTCCTTCAAGGAGGAGGAAGCGGCGCTGCCGGCGTTGCAGTATGCCCGCATTGTGCACCGCCCCGATCCCGATGGCGTGGCACTGGCGGCCGATCGCGCGGCGGGGTGGGTCCGTCTGGCCCAAACGCCGCGCGCCGGACGGCAGGTAGCGGTCGTGCTGTCCGACTATCCCGGCGTCGGCGGGCAGCGCGGCCATGCGGTGGGCCTGGACAGCTTCGCCAGCCTCCATGCCATCCTGCATGACTTGCACGACGCCGGGTTCACGACGGGCGACTTGCCGGATCAGCGCGCCCTGGTGGACGGGCTGTGCCACGCGGCACCCGCGCCGATGCTGCCGCTGGCCGAGTACGAGCGCCTGTTCGCCACCTTGCCGGACGCCGTGCGGGACAGCGTGCGCGCCGCCTGGGGGGAGCCGGCGGGGGATTTCGCCCTGCCGTTGCTGCAACTCGGCAACATGACGGTTGCGGTCCAGCCCGACCGGGGCGGCACGGACCGGCGAGCCTCCTACCATGATCCCGACCAGGTGCCCGGCCATGCTTACATCGCCTTTTACCTTTGGCTGCGGCACAGCTTGAATATACATGCCATCCTGCACCTTGGGGCGCATGGCTCGCTGGAGTGGCTGCCCGGCAAGGCAGTGGCGTTGTCGCCGGCCTGCCTGCCGCGCGCCTTGTCGGGCGGCGTGCCGGTCATCAACCCGTTCATCGTCAACAACCCCGGCGAGGCCGCCGCCGCCAAGCGCCGGCTGGGCGCCGTCACCATCGGCCACCTGACCCCGCCGCTCGGCGAGGGCGCGACGCATGGCGAGGCCGCGGCGTTGGAACGCCTGATCGACGAGTATGCCGCAGCCGATGGCCTTGACCGCCGCCGCGCCGGGTTGCTGCGGCAGGAAATCCTGGAGCGCGCCGACTCGGCCGGGCTGCTGGCCGAAAGCGGCGTTCCGCGCGACGCGGCGGAGGAAGACGCGCTGGCCCGGCTCGACGCCTACCTATGCGATGTGAAGGACTTGCAGCTTCGCGACGGCCTGCACGTTTACGGCCGCCCGCCGCCGCAGCGCGACCGCATGTTGGATGCCTTGCGCCGATCCGACCCGCGGGCGGACGGGGCCGCGCTCGACGCCTCGCCGGCAGCCGAGCGGGCGGCGTTGCTGGCGGCGCTGGATGGGCGGTTCGTGGCGCCGGGTCCGGCGGGCGCGCCGACCCGCGGCCGGGCGGACGTGCTGCCGACCGGGCGCAACCTTGCCACCATCGACCCGCGCGGCGTCCCCACCCGCTCCGCCGTGACGCTCGCGGAGCGGGCCGCGGGCGAGTTGCTGCGCCGCCACTTGCAGGATCACTGCGAATGGCCGCGCAGCCTGGTGATCGACGTGTGGGGCAGCGCCAGCATGCGGACCGGGGGGGAGGACCTGGCGCTCGCCTTCGTGCTGCTTGGCGCGCGTCCGGCGTGGGACGATGGGTCGGCCCGGGTGAGCGGGTTCGAGGTGCTGCCCATCGCGTTGCTCGACCGGCCGCGCGTGGACGTGACGCTGCGCATCTCCGGCCTGTTCCGCGATGCCTTCCCCAGCCAGGTGGCGCTGTTCGACAGCCTGGTGCGCGCCGTCGCCGCGCGGGAGGAGGCGGACGATTGGAACCCGCTCGCGGCGGCGGCGCGGGGCCTTGCGGGCGATGCGTTGCGCCGGGCGACGGTGCGCGTGTTCGGGGCGCCCGCGGGGCAGTACGGCGCGGGGCTGTGCGGCGACGGCTACCTTTTCGCCTCCGCCGGCGCCTACGGCCAGGGGCTGGAGGGCGCGCCCGACCCGGCGGGCCTCGCCGCCCGGGTGGGCGCGGCCGACGCCTTCGTGCACGCGCAGGACCACGCCGAGGCCGACCTCCTGGACAGCACGGAGCACGCGGCGCACGAGGGCGGGTTTGCCGCCGCCGCGGCGGCGCTGGGGGGAGCGCCGGCGCTCTACCACCTCGACACCTCCCGCCCCGAGGCGCCCCGGGCGCGCACGGTGGCGGAGGAGGTGGCCCGCGTCGTCCGGGGTCGCGCGGCCAACCCGCGCTGGATCGCGGGCATGATGCGCCACGGCTATCGCGGCGCTGCCGAGATCGCCCGGAGCGTCGAGGCGCTGCACGGCTTCGCCGCCACCTTGCCCACGCGGTTCGACGCGCAGTTCGACCTGCTGTTCGAGGCGACCTTGGGCACGCCGGCAGTGGACGCCTTTCTGCGCGCGGCCAACCCCGACGCCCGCGCTGCCCTGGTGTCCCGCTTCGCCGACGCGCAGTCTGCGGGCTTGTGGCACCCGCGCCGCAACAGCGGGTGCGACGCATGACGACCCGGCGCGGCTGGTGTCCCAGCCTGTATGAGCCGATGGCGAGCGGCGATGGCCTGCTGGTGCGGGTAAAGCCGCCAGGCGCGCGGCTGGACGGTGCCGCCCTCCGTGCCGTGGCCGATGCCGCGGCGCGACTCGGCAACGGCGTCGTCGAGTTGACCCGGCGCGGCAACCTGCAAATCCGTGGGTTGGCGCCAAACGGCGTTTCTGGCTTCGCCGCGGCCATGGCCACGGCGGGGCTGGCCGACCCCGACCCCGCCGCCGAGCGCCGCCGCATCGTGATCCCGCCGCCGCTTGCCGGCGACGACCCGGCGGTGCCGCCGGACAGCCTGGCGCTGGCCGATGAGATCGAGCGCATGGTCTCGCCTGGCCTGCCGCCCAAGTTCTGCATCGCCATCGACGGTGGCGGCGTGCTGGCCGGCGCGCCCGCGGCGGACATCGTGATCGACGCTTGGGCCTGCACGGCGGACACGCTCCCATCCGTGCAGCGGCGCATGGGCGAGGCGGTTGGGATGGCCCGCGGTGCGGTCCAGCCGGCCCGCGCGCCGGGACGTGCCATCGGCTTCCATCCTTACACGGATGGGTCGCACGGCGCTTTCGGCCTCGGCGTGCCGTTCGGGCAAACAGATGCCGCCGGGCTGCGGCAGCTTGCCGAGCTTGCGGACCGTTTTGGCGACAGCACGGTCCGCGTCAGCCCATGGCGTGCCGTGCTGCTGGGCCGCGTCGCCGTGGGCGACGTGCCGGGCCTGTGCGCGGCAGCGGCGGGGTGGGTGGTCGATCCCGCCGACCCGCGCCTCGGGATCACTGCGTGCATCGGCAGCCCCGGCTGCGGCCAGGCCAGCGTGCCCGCCCGCAGGGATGCGGCCCGGCTCACGGCGCGCGGGGCAGGGGGACCGCTGCACATTTCCGGCTGCGCCAAGGGCTGCGCCTACCCCGGCGGCCCCGTGCTGGTCGGCGAGGCCGGACGCTACAGCCGGGTGGAAAACTGGCGTGCGGGCACGGCGCTCCCATCGCAGGGCCTTTCGCTGGACGCGGCGGCGCCGGCATGAGCGGGCGGCCCTACATCCGCGACGGCGCCGCGATCTACGCGCAGTCCTTCGCCACCATCCGAGCGGAGGCCGACCTGTCCCGCTTCACGCCGGAGCAGGCCCGGATCGCCGTGCGGATGATCCACGCCTGCGGCATCGTCGGCATCACGGAAGACCTGGAGTTCAGCCCGGGCTTCGCTGCCGCTGCCCGGGCGGCGCTGCTGGCCG
>CAXSEX010000285.1:0-6287 GCA_964236415.1 uncultured Acetobacteraceae bacterium
ACGAAGGAGAACCGGCCTTCCGGCTGGCTCTCGACCCACGCTTTGGTCTCCTTGGGGCGGAAGGCCCATCCGCGTGAAACTGCACGGTAGCGCATTGCACGCAATGTCGTGGGTGGGTTGGCAGGGAGCTTGCGGCCTCAGGCCATGGCGGGTTCGGGTGCTGGTGCGGCGCGTTGGCGGGGCGATTGGAAGTAGCTGCCGTTCGGGATGACGTGGGCGTGCGCCAGCGGCGAGACGCGGGCCAGGTCCTCGTCGCGCACCTCGTGGCCTGCAGCGCGGAGCTGGGCGACGATGCGGGCGATGTGGACGGTGTTCCAGACCAGGACGGCGTTGGACAGCAGGCTGAGGCAGCTAGCCTTGTTCATCACCTCCTCGTAGTCGCCGGAGCGGAAGCTGCCCCAGTTGGCGAAGAACAGCGACTTGGCGAGGATGTGGCGGAACTCGCCGCGGTTGAGCTGCAGCTGGATGGCGTCGCGCAGCGGCGCCTCCTGGATATAGCGCAGGATGTGGATGGTCTTCATCAGGCGGCCGAGTTGGGTGAGCGCCCCGGCAAGGCGGTCCGAGGCGTTCGCGTTGGCCAGGCGCTGCATGACGACGTGGGCCGGGGTCAGGCGGTCCTTCAGCGAGGCTGCGAGCCGGACCAGTTGGTCCCACTGCTCCAGGATGAGTTCGACGTTGACGCGGCCGCGCAGCAAGGGCTGCAGGGCGCCGTAGTCGGTGCCGCGGTCGATGCGGCTGAGCACCTGATCCGGCAGGTCCTTCAGCCGCGGCATGAAGGCGATGCCGAGCAACGGGCAGAGTCCGAACAGGTGCTCGGTAAATCCGTGCGTGTCCGAGGTGTGTTCCCGGATGTCCAGGGCGGTGTCGTTGTCGAGGATGCCGCTGAGCACGTACCCGGCCTCGCGTGGGGCGCAGGAGATGGCCTGGGTGGCGTAGACGCTGTGCTGGTCGGAGGTGGTGTGGGTATAGAGTTGGAGCGCGTGGTCGTAGTAGCCGAAGTACCGCGGGTAGGGGCTGCCGAGCAGGCTGTCGCGCTCGACCGCGAAGCGCTGGCCATCGGAGGAGGAGCGTTGCCCGCCGCCCCAAAGGGTGCTGAGCGGCAGGCCGTGGTGGTGATCGACCATGGCCGTGTTCGCCGCCTTGATGGTGGCCGGCCGCAGGAACCAGCGGCTGGTGTCCTGCAGGGCGTCGGCGGTCAGCGTGTCGACGCTCTGGCTCATGGCGGCGAGGCCGAGGTTGGTGCCGTGGCCGATGAGGGTGGCGAGCAGGGAGCGGTGCGGGTCGGCGCCGCGGGGCTGGTAGCCGCCGAGCGGCTGGAAGGCGCGGGTGAAGCCGCACCATTCGTCCACGTCCTGCAGCAGGTCCTCGATGCGGACGCGGCCTAGGCTGGCGCCGATGGTGGCGCGCACTTCGCGCAAGGGCCGGAGGACCGGCATGGCGTCGCGCTGCTTGAGGGTGAGCCGGCCATGGCGGATGGCGGCGAAGCGGTTGCCGGCCAGGCCGCGTTGGGCCGCGCGCGCGGCCCGGTCGAACTCGGCGGCGAGGCGGTCTAGGAACGCCTGGCCGTCCGTGGGCAGGTCGAGGCGCCCGTAGGCCTGTTCGCGCGTCTCCTGCCAGCTCCGGTCGTCATAGACCAGGTTCCAGAACGAGACGTGGTCGCGGCTTTGCGCCAGGAACAGGCTGCCGGCGCGGAGCGCGTCGCGGACTGCGAAGGCCAGCGAGATCTCCCAGATGGCGCGGTCGAGCTTGCCGGCGCCCTTGTCGCCCGCCTGGCTTGGCGTGACCAGGTGGGCGCGCCAGTCCGCCTGGACGAAGCCGTGCGGGTCGCCTGTGGTGAGCGGGCCGCGGGCGCCGGCGTCGAGCGCGCGCAGGGCCTCGACCGCCTGCAGCAGGGTCTCGCTGCCGCTGGCCGCGGCGAACGGCAACCCGAAGAAGGCCGGCAGGTACTGGCGCAGCGTGCCGTAGCGGGCCAGCATGGCGTCGAGGTGGCCGCGCGCCTCCAGCCGCTCGTAGGCCCGGCAGGCGTTGGCGGCCTCGACCAGGGCGGGCGGGTCCTGGGCATCGCGGAACGCCTCGACGGTCTGCGCGCCGTCGGCCGCGACCAACGCGTCAACGGCGCCGAGCACGCGTCGCAACCCGTCGCGCGCCTGGCGGCGCAGGATCTTTCGCTGCTTTTCGACCGAGTTGCGCGCCCGCCGGTTCGTGCTGGTCAGGAACAGGTCGTTCATCTCGACGACCTGGTCGAGCAGCGTCTTGCGCGCCTCGACCAGGTAGCATGCCACCAGCGCGTCGCGCTTGGGCTTGGCGAACCGGCGCAGGTCGCCTGCATCGTAGCGGCGCCCGAGCTGGCCAAGCTGGCGCACGACCCGGGGATCGAGGCCGTCGAGGCCGGCGCCGGCCTCGACCAGCTGCTCGACCAGGCGCAGGCGCACGATGTCGCCCTTGATGGCGGCGGCGCTGGCCGACTTGGGAAAGTCCTTGAGCCGGAACAGGCTGGACCGGGCGTCGCCATCCGGCACCTCGACCAGCAGGTCGATGGCTTCGCGCAGGCAGGGCGGCAGCTGGAGCGAGACCGTCTCATAGAGCTGGGACGTGGCGTGCGTCACCTCGGCCGTGACCAGCCGGTCCAGCGTGCTGGTGGCCGGCAGCATGACGTGCCAGCCGCGCAGCTTGTCCTCCGCGCGGACCAGGAGTTCGGCGGCGGTGCGGCCCTCGATGGCGCCCTGGCGAAGCCAGTGCCGCAGGTCCGCGGCAACCCCGCCGTCGAAGGGGCGCAGGCCAAGGTGGCGTCGGATGCGCAGGGCTTGCGCCCGTTCCGTTTGCGCCCGGCCCGGCCGGTCGAGGAACAGCACCGGCGGCAGGCCGAGCTGGCGCGACAGGTGGTTGACGATTTTCACCGGGGCCTGGCGGTAGTCGTCGAGGAAGCGGCCGTGCGCGCGCAGCCAGCAGAGCTGGACGGCGAAGCGGCGGCGATGGTCGCCGCCGCGGCACTCGGCGGCCACGGCCAGGTCCGCGGGCGCCAGGCTCCAGCGCCGCGCAAGCTCGTCCTCGTCCGGGTCGGCGGAGGCCGGCCGGCGCCGATACAGCGTTTCGGCGCCCGGGGGATCATCCATCGACATTGAGGTGCGAGCGCTCCAGGTCGGCCGCGAGGTCATCGCGGGAGGGTCGCGTGTAAATGGCCGTCGTGTCGAGCGAATCATGGCCGAGCAGGCTGGCGAGTTCGACCAGCTTGCCCGGGTTGTCGCGCAGGAAGCCCAGCGCGAAGGTGTGGCGCAGCGTGTGCGCCGAGACGGCGAGCCGCTTGAGGCGGGCACGGCGCGCCAGGCTGGTCATGACGGCCTGGACCGTGCGCACGGGCATCGCCCCGTCCCGGCTGCTGGCGAACAGCGGCGCGCCCGCGTCCGGCGCCGGGCGGCGGTCGAGGTGTTGCCGGAGCGCGCGCCGCGCCGTGGCGTTCAGCGGCACGTCCCGGGCCTTGAGGCCCTTGCCATGGCGGATGCGGACGGTGCCGGAGCGGTCGCCCAGGGTGGCGTCGCCCACCTGCAAGGCGGCCACCTCGCCGACGCGCAGCCCGGCCTGCAGCATGAGCTGCACCATGGCGTAGTTCCGTGCGGCCAGGCCATGGGAGGACGCGCCCGCGGCGCGCAGCAGGGCGTGGACCTCCGGGTCCGTCAAGCCGGCTGGCTGGCGGTTGCGCTCGGTGCGCACGGGACGGACGTCGAACACGGAGCCGGCTGGCAGGGCGCCGGTGCCGCGCGCCCAGCGGCAGAGCCGGCGCAAGGCGCCGAGCCGGCGGTTGACCGTGGCGGGCCGGAGGCCTCCGGTGACCATGTGCTGGCGGTAGGCGGTCAGCTCGTGCCCGGCGAGACCTTCAAGGACGAAGGGGCCGTCATGGACCGTGCGGTGCCAGGCGACGAAGTGGCGCAGGTCGTAGCGGTAGCCGCGCAGCGTCGCAGGCGCCAAGTCATCGCGCGCCAGGCTGGCGAGGAACGCCGCCATCCAGCTTGGCTCGCCAGGTGCGTTAGCGGGCGCTGTGCGTATTGCACGCAATTTCATCCCCCGCGTTAGCACCCCGGTTGGCTGCGTGCAATACGGCCAGGCGCCCAAGTATCCTGCGTCCAATAAATATTGCACGCCATCACTGCACGCAGCAACAGCCAACTCATGCCGGAACCAAACCAAAAGCCGCCGGGTCCGGCCCTGAAATGGCACAGGCAGCCCAAACAGGCCGCCCTTACCGTGCAGTTTTACGCGGATGGGCCTTCCGGCCCAACGTCATCGTGCTGTGGAACACGATCTACATGGATGCCGCGCTGAACCAGCTCCGTGCCGAGGGCTTCGACGTGCGCACGGAAGATGTGGTCCGATTGTCGCCACTCGGGTTCGACCACATCAACATGCTCGGCCGATACGCCTTCATCCTGCCCGACCCGATCGCCCGTGGCGAACTCAGGCCGCTCCGTGATCCCACAATCATGGCCGACGAGAGCTGAAATGCAGTTTCGGTTCCGTTGCTACCGGACCCCCAACTACACCATCGCGCCTCGAAAACCACTAACCTGAGGCGGTTGTTTCGGCTCAGACCCTAAGTGAAAGATTGCAAGTTTTTGGTTACCAAACGGTTAGCGGGCCTGCGATGGCGTGCGTGACGTTCCAGTTATCTAAGGCTTCGCTGTCACGCAGGCACGCAAGCCAGGGTTGCTGAAGAGTTAACAACCGGCGCTGACTGCAATATTTCATTGTTAAGGGGTTGCGTAGCTGACGGGTTCACATTTAGATGTTGCACGCCGAGGTTGTGCAGGAGCTCAAATTGGCGGGTCGGCGGGCAAAGGGGCGGTCGCCAAGGACATGGCCCAATTGTACCAAGGCCCGCCACAAGACTACAGCGTTTCCCGACGCCATCCGCGATAAATCAGCCGCCAGTCAGGCCATCGCCGGCCGGCGCGGCGGCTCCGGCGCCACCGTGCGCCGCCAGTCGATCGCCTCGACCAGGAGGGCCAGCTGCGCCGGCGTCAGCACCATGCCGCCGTCCACGATCGGCGGCCACACGAACCGGCCACGCTCCAGCCCCTTGGCGAACAGGCACAGACCGGACCCGTCCCAATACAGGATCTTCAGGTAGTCGGCCCGCTTGCTGCGGAACATGAACAGGTGGCCCGAGAACGGGTCTGCCCCCAGCACCTGCGCCACCTGGGCGGCCAAGCCATCGAACCCATGGGGCATGCTGACCGGGCGGCACGCCAGGTACACCTTGGTCCCGGGCGCCACCGAGATCACGGAACCGCCTTCAACACCGCCAGCACGCTTCGCAAAGCCCGCTCGTTGACAAAGGCGTTCACCCGCAGCCGCGTGCCGTCCGACAGGTCGATCTCGATCACGCCGGGCCGCTCTGCCAGTGCCGGGTGGGGCGATGACGCGTGGCCTGGTGACGGCTGCGGCGCCGGAGCTGCCGAAAGCCCAGCAACCAACGCCGGTCCCTCATCCGCCGCCCGTCCAAAGACGCCGATCGGTACGAACTCCAGCGCAGGCGACACAACTGCGGTCTTGGCTGGCGCCGGCTGTCTGTCAGAACCCGGGCGGCCCTCCCTTGGAGGCGCCACCACCGGCCGCGTCGAGCGCCGCCACAGATAGACCAGGCTGACGCAGACCCCATGCCGGCGCGCCAGGTCCCGCACCTGTGTCCCAGGCACCAACGACGCCTCGACCAACCGCGCGCTGAACTCGGGATCGTATGCGCGCCGCCGCTCGCCAACGATCTCGATCCGACACTCTGAAGCTGCCACCGTGGCTGCCATTGTCGCCTATCCGCTCTCAGCGTTACCAGCGAAGCAAGCACACCAAACCAACTCGATTTCCGCCAAACTGTCCAACCAGGCGGGACCACCTCACCCATCACGGCAACGCGCAACCCGAGTCGCTTATTCCTGCTCGGATCCGTGAGAAATGCGGGCTAGCCGCGGCCATGCGGGCCAAGCCGAGGTTGATGGCGAGCACTGCGACAAGCGTCATCGGCGATCGTGCGGAACACGCTAGTGGGCGGTGCGCCAAGCGGACGGCGCTCGTCACGCAGGCCCATAAAAACGAGAACCACAATCGCAAGTGAGTCCAATATAAACAGCAAGGTTTCCAACTGAGCCACCCTTTGGATTGCAGAGGCAAATTCATGGATACTCCTAATATCAGCGGCAAGAAAGGCTGACTCCGACGGGGAAATCGCATATGGGCCGGGAGAAGTGAGGTGGTCCCAGTCTGTCGGACAGGTTGTTAAGCTTGGTTCGCCGATAAGG
>CAXSEX010000286.1:0-6277 GCA_964236415.1 uncultured Acetobacteraceae bacterium
TGACCCAGGTACGGATGCCGCAGCGTCCCAAGCTGGAAATTGCCCGGAACTACTGGGATGAGATGGGGCGCGGCAATCCCAAGGGCATGCACGGCCCGCTGCTTGAAACGTTGGCGCACCGCCTCGGCTTGACCCCAGAGGTCGAAGCGACGGTGTGGGAAAGCTTGGCGCTGGCCAACACGATGGCCGGGCTTGCAGCCAGCCGGCGGTATGCCTTCCACTCCATGGGAGCGCTGGGCGTCATCGAGCAGACGGCGCCGGGCCGCGCGGCATTGGTGGCGTCTGGCTTGAAGCGGTTGGGAGTGCCGGCCAGCGACCGGCACTATTTCGACCTGCATTCCGTGTTGGACGTGAAGCATTCGGCCGCATGGAATGCCGAGGCGTTGCACCCGTTGGTTGCAGAGAACCCTGAACTCGCGCCGGCCATTGCTGAGGGGGCGCTGATGCGGTTGGAATGCGGCGCGGCTTGCTTCTGGCGGTATCGCCAGGAGCTTGGCCTAAGCTGATTGGCCGGGTGTCGGGTTTCGACATCAATCCAGTGACCGGCCGTCAAGAGCCGACAGGGTGGCAAAAGCCTATTCTCCGCGGCCCTGTGGTATCGAAGCGCACTGTGGAACTCGAACCTTGAACGAGCCTTGCGATCTTGATGCGGTTGAGGCCCGCCGGCTGATCGGCTGTAAGCGGTTGTCCGCCGCCGAACTGGCCGAAAGCTGCATCGCCCGCGTCCTCGCCATCGACCCGGCGGTGAACGCCATGGTGGCCCGTGATTTCGACCGCGCCCGCGCTGCCGCCGCCACCTGCGATGCCGCTACCATGCGTGGCGACGTACTGGGTCCTCTGCATGGCCTGCTTTTGGGTGTGAAGGATTTGGAGGACGTGGCGGGCCTGCGCACCACCTATGGCAGCCCGTTGTTCCGCGAGCATGTGCCCGTGCGGGACGAGTTGATCGTGCAGGCTGCCCGGCAGTCGGGCGCTGTCGTGCTTGGCAAAACCAACACACCGGAATGGGGCGCCGGCGCCAACACGCGCAATGCCGTGTATGGCGCGACGGGCAATCCGTTCGATCCTATGCGCTCTGCGGCCGGGTCGTCTGGCGGGTCGGCGACGGCGCTCGCGACCGGGATGGTGCCGCTGGCCACCGGGTCCGACATGGGCGGCTCGTTGCGCAACCCGGCCGCGTTCTGCGGCATCGTCGGGTTTCGCCCCACGCCGGGATTGGTGCCGAGCGAGAAGCGGGCGCTGGGCTGGAACCCGCTTTCCGTGCTGGGGCCAATGGCGCGCACGGTGCCGGATCTGCGCCTGCTGCTGTCCTGCATAGCGTCCGACGATGCGCGGGACCCGCTGGCCTATACCGTTACTGGGCAGGCGGTGCGACGCAGCGCGGATTTTGCCACGCCCGGCGCTGTCGATTTGGCCGGCCTGCGCGTGGCGCTGACGCCTGATTTCGGCATTGCGCCAACCGAGCGGCACATCGCCGAGGTGTTCACCGAGAAAACCGCGCTGTTCCGCCACGTCTTCGCCCGTTGCGAGGAAGCGTCGCCCAACTGCACCGGCACAAATGAGGCGTTCGAAGTGCTGCGCGCCACTGCGGCGCTGACAAGCCACCATGACCGGGTGCGCGACACGCCGGACATGGTCGGCCCTAACGTGCATGCGGATGTCGCGGCCGGGCTGCGGCTGAGCGCGCTCGACGTAGCGCGGGCGATGCAGCATCAGACGGTGCTGTATCGTCGATGGGTCCAGTTCTTCGACGATTTCGATGTCATCTTGTCGCCTGCCGTCACCATCAGTCCGCGGCCCTGGTCGGAACTGTTCCCCGCCAGCATCGACGGCACGCCGACCCGCACGTATTTTCATTGGCTGGCATTGGCCTACGCCGTATCGATGGTCGGTCACCCCGCGGCGTCGCTGCCGGTCGGACTGGACCGCAACGGCATGCCGTTCGGCTTGCAGATCGTGGGCCGGCGCGGCGGCGATGCCCAGGTCTTGGCCGTTGCCGCGGCGCTGGAGCGCCTGCTGGCTGAAGATTCCCGCACGGTCCGCCCAGTGCCCGACATTGCGGCGCTTGCCGCCGCGCCGCCGTTGCGCGACGCACCAGGCTTCCTCGGTTTCGGCTGACCCAGAGCAGACACATTGCCCGTTGGAGCTGAATAACCTTCGCAGGACTTGGTCGCGACGCCTACACGTTGCCCTTCAGACCTGGCATGGTCGTGGCAAGCAGTTGGGAGGCGTACCTGTGACCCTGATCCGTCCCGGCCGGAGCCGTTCTGTGTCGGCCTCGGCCCCGCCGTTGCCATCAGCATGTCGGGCAGGCAACCGTCGCGACTGCGGCTCGGTGCAGGCATGACAGGTCCTGGGCCGGAAGCCGAGTATCGCGCCCACCTGCGGGCAGGGCGCTTCATGATCCAGCGAAGCCGTGCCACCGGCGCCCATGTCTTCTACCCGCGCGTCGCCGTCCCCGGCACCGGGGAGCAGGATCTCGAATGGGTCGCGGCCAGCGGCCTTGCCACCGTTTACGCCATCACCGTCAACCGCACGCGGGAAGGCTCCTACAACGTCGCTTTGGTGGACCTCGACGAGGGGCCGCGCATGATGACCCGTATCGACGGAATCGAGACCGTGCCGATTGGCACCCGCGTCTGCGCCCGCATCATTGAGCAGGATGGCGCGCCGCTGGTTGTTTTCGTCCCGGAGCAGACAGGATGACGCATCCGCTCCGCGGCCGGGCGGCGGTGGTCGGCATCGGCTCGGCTGGCTGCGGCGAGGCGCCGGGCCGCACCGCCAACGAGTTGATGGCCGAGGCCGCGCTGACCGCTGTTGCCGACGCCGGGCTTGCCTTGCAGGACATCGACGGGATTTTTGCCGCGACCAGCACGCATGCCTTTCCGACGCTGTCCGTCGCCGAGTATCTCGGCATCCGCCCCCGTTACTTCGATGGCACCAACGTCGGCGGATCAAGTTTTGAGGCGCACCTGCTCAGCGCCGCGCTGGCGCTGGACGCTGGGCTGTGCGATGCCGCGCTGATTTGCTACGGCAGCAACCAGCGCACCGCAGGCGGCCGGCTGGTTTCCATGAGCGAGCCGCAGCCACATGAGGCGCCGTACAAGCCGCGCCATCCCATCACCGCCTACGCCTTGGCGGCCGGTCGGCACATGCACCAGTTCGGCACCACCCGCGCCATGTTGGCGGAGGTGGCGGTTGCCGCCCGTGCCTGGGCCAACCTGAACCCGGCCGCCTTTGCCCGCGGGCCGCTCTCGGTCGATGACGTGCTGGGCGCCCGCATGGTCAGCGACCCGCTGACGACCGCTGATTGCTGCCTGGTGACCGACGGCGGCGGCGCTTGCGTGCTGGTGCGGGCGGACCGTGCCCGCGACCTCAAGCATCCGCCGGCCTTTCTGCTGGGCGCGGCCGGGGCCGGCTGGCATCGGGCCGTGATGTGCATGCCGGACCTCACGATTACCGCCGCCACCGACAGCGGACCGCGCGCCTACGCCATGGCGGGCGTCCTGCCGTCCGACGTGCGGCTGGCCATGCTGTATGACGCTTTCACGATCAACACGCTGCTGTTCCTGGAGGACCTCGGTTTCTGTGCCAAGGGGGAAGGGGGGGCGTTCGTCCAGGGAGGCGCCATCGCGCCCGGCGGGCGGCTTGCGGTCAACACCAACGGCGGCGGGCTGTCCTGCGTGCATCCCGGCATGTACGGCATGTTCCTGATCTTGGAGGCCGTGACCCAACTGCGCGGCCAGGCCGGGGAGCGGCAGGTGGCAAGCCTCGATGTCGCCCTCGTGCATGGTAACGGCGGCACGCTGTCCAGCCAGTGCACGGCGCTCCTGGGAACGGCGGCGGCGCTTTGAGCGGCCGGTTCTCCAGCCTGGACAGCATGCTGCGGCCCCGCAGCATCGCCGTGCTGGGGGCGAGCAACGATCCCACCCGCATCGGCGGCCGGCCGATCTCCTACATGCTGTCGCAGAAGTTTGCGGGCACCATCCTGCCGGTGAACCCGAACCGCGCGGAGGTGCAGGGCCTCCCGGCCTACGCCAGCGTCGCGGACCTGCCGAGCGTGCCAGATGCCGCCATCGTCGCGGTGCCCGCGGAACATGCGGTCCGGGCGGTGGACGACCTCGGCACACGCGGCGTGCGCTCGGCCATCGTGTTCACCGCCGGGTTCGCCGAGATGAACGAGGCGGGGCGCCTGGCGCAGGATCGCATGCTGGCGGCGGCGGGGCGCCACGGGATGCGCCTGCTCGGCCCCAACTGCCTCGGTCTGTTCAACGCGCACATCGGCTTCTATCCGATTTTCTCCTCCTCGTTCGAGAACGGCTGGCCGCGGCCTGGCCGCATCGGCATTGCCAGCCAGAGCGGCGCCTACGGCACCCACCTGTTCGCCACCGCGCGCAACCGCAACATCGGCACGCCGATTTGCGTCACCACGGGCAACGAGGGCGACGTGACCATCGGCGACGTGATCGGCTGGCTGGTCGAGGACCCCGACACCGATGTGATCGCCGCCTATGCCGAGGGCATCCGCGAGGCCGACAGCTTCCTCGCTGCCCTTGCCGCCGCCCGGGCCGCCCGCAAGCCGGTCGTGATGATGAAAGTGGGCACCAGCGCGCTCGGCGCGCACGCCGCGCAGTCGCACACCGCATCCATCGCCGGCAATGACGCCGTGACCGACGCGGTGCTGGCGGAGTTCGGCGTCGTCCGCGCCCGCACCACCGAAGAGATGCTGGACATCGCGACGACCGCGACCCGGCGGATCTATCCAGCCCGCAACACGCTGGGCGTGATCACCATCAGCGGCGGCGCCGGCGTGCTGATCTCGGACGCGGCCGAGGCGCTCGGCCTGCCAATGCCGGAGATGCCCGCGGACGCGCAGGCGCGGCTCAAGGCCATGGTGCCCTTCGCCGCGCCCCGCAACCCCGTTGACTGCACCGCGCAGGCGTTCAACGACATGAGCTTGATCGGCCGCTTCACCGACTCGATGATCGAGGACGGCGGCTACGCCTCGGTGCTCGGCTTCTTCACCCAGGTCGGCGGGGCCGACAGCATCGCGCCGAAGCTGCGCGAGCAGATGAACGCTTCCAAAGCCCGGCACCCGGATCGGCTGTTCGTGCTGTCGGTCGTGGCGTCGCCGGAGCGCATCCGCGAGTACGAGGCAGATGGCTTCACGGTGTTCGAGGACCCGACCCGCGCCACCGTGGCCATCCACGCCATGGGCCGGTTCGGGGAAGCGTTCGCAAGCATCCCCGGCCTGCCGCTGCCGCCGATCTCCATCCTGGCCCTGCCGCCTGCCAGCCCGTCCGAGGCCGTCGCCAAACGTATCCTCGCGCAGGCCGGCATCCCCGCCGCGCCCGAGGCTGCCTGCGCCACCCCGGACACTGCGGTGGAAGCAGCCGAGCGCTTCGGCTACCCCGTCGTGCTCAAGATCCTTTCGCCCGATATCGTCCACAAGTCGGAGATCGGCGGCGTGATCCTGGGCGTACGCGGTGCAGATTCCGTGCGGGCCGGCTTCGCCACCCTGCTCAATCGCGCGAGGGCTGCCGTCCCGGCGGCTCGGCTTGAGGGCGTCCTTGTTGCCAAGCAGCTCCGCGGCGGCGTCGAGTGCATCCTGGGCATCCAGCGCGACCCGGTGTTCGGACCCGTCGCCATGGTCGGCCTAGGCGGCATTTTCGTCGAAGTGCTGCGCGACGTGGCCCTGCACCGCTGCCCGTTTGGCCCCGATGTGGCAGAGCGCATGATCCGTTCGCTCCGGGCTGCCCCGGTCTTGCTGGGCGCACGCGGCCGGGCGCCGGCGGACATCACCGCCCTCGCGGCGATGCTGTCCCGTTTGTCGGTGTTCGCGCAACAGGCCGGACCACGGCTCCGCTCGGTCGACCTCAACCCGGTGTTTGCCATGCCGGACGGGGAGGGGGCCTATGCCGCCGATGCGGTCATCGGACTCGGAGACGCCGGATGACCGGCGCCCACGGTCGTCCATGCTGAGCGAGACCCGTAACGGCGCCACCGCCGTCCTGACGCTGGACTACCCGGAGCGGCGCAATGCGCTGGCCATGCCGATGCGCCGACGCCTGGTGGACGCGCTGGAGGTCATCGAGGCGGATCGGGCGTTGCGCGCCATCGTCATCACCGGCGCCGGGGGGACCTTCAGCGCCGGAGGCGATATCAGCGGCATGGATGTGGCAGACCTTGCTGCCGGGCGAGAGCGGTTCCGTTTGACGCAGCGCCTAGGCGGCGTTGACATTCAGGCTTTCGGTTTGGTTAAGGCTCCTTTTCGGGG
>CAXSEX010000287.1:0-6222 GCA_964236415.1 uncultured Acetobacteraceae bacterium
GCCGGACCGTTTTCTCGACATGGTGCGCCGCGCCTACCCCGCCGTGCATCGGCCCCACGCAATGGAGTTCACGGGGCTGCGGCTCAGCGACGGCGGCATCGTGCAGGAGGTCGAGCTGGTGGGTCCGGACGGTGCCTTGCAGTTGGCGCTCTACTCCATGGAGCGGGACGCCAGCGGGACATGGCGCATCGCCGGCTGCGCCTTGGTCCCGAGCGCGCGCGTCGGCACTTGAATCGTTGTGGCTTTGAACTTGGTCCGATAATGTATCGACCAGATCAAGGAGCACCATCGTGGCCATATCACGCGCCCGACTGTCACATGCCCAGCTGGCCGTCCTTGCAGGAACGTTCGCCGTTCTCGCCGGAGGCGCCCAGGCCCGGGTGCTCGAAGTCGGGGAGGGCAAGGACTACAAGTGGCCGTCCCTTGCCGCCACCGCCGCCCGGGATGGCGACACCGTCAAGATCTACCCCGGCGAGTACTTCGACTGCGCGACGTGGGAAGCCGACAAGCTGGTGGTGGAAGGCGTAGGCGACGCCGCCAAGGTCGTCATCAGCGACAAGTCCTGCAACGGCAAGGGGCTGTTCATCGCCGCGGGCGCCGACATCACCATCCGCAACCTGACGCTGACCCGCGCCCGCGTGCCGGACGCGAACGGCGCGGGCATCCGCGGTGAAGGGGAGAAGCTGACGGTCGAGGGCGTGCGGTTCATCAACAACCAGAACGGCATCCTGTCGGGCTACGAAGGCTCAACCATCATCGTACGCAACAGCGTGTTCGAGCGGAACGGCACCTGCGAGAAGGCATGCTCGCACGGCATCTACGTCGGCAACTCCAAGTTGCTGCGCGTCGAGGGGTCCCATTTCAGCGACACGCGGCAAGGCCACCACATCAAGTCCCGCGCCGAGCGGACCGAGATCGTCGGCAACACGATCACGGACGGTCCGAACGGCACGGCCAGCTACCTGATCGACATCCCCAACGGCGGCTCGGCCATCATCACCGGCAACACCATGGAGAAGGGGCCGCGGGCGGAGAACCGCAGCACGGCCATCGAGATCGGGGCGGAGGGCGTGACCCAGCCGACCCGGGAGCTGCTGATCGAGAACAACACGTTCAAGAACACCGGCGGCTACGACACCTTCTTCGTGTCCAATTTCACCGCGACCGACGCGATGGTGCGGGGCAACCGGATATCCGGCCGGGTCAAGCCGCTGCACGGCGACGGCGAAGTGGTCGCGGCGAACTGAGCCGCCGATGCGCCCCCTGATCGCTGCCGCACTCCTGGCCGCGGCGCCTGCGGCGGCGCGGGACCTCCTTGTCGGGCCGGGGCAGGAGTTCGATCAGCCGTCCGGCGCCATCGCCGCCGCCGCAGACGGCGACACCGTGCTGATCGAGCCTGGCACCTATTATGACTGCGCCACCCTGGCCGCCAACGGCGTCACCGTGGCCGGCCGCGCGCCGGGCGTCGTGCTGTCCGACAAGACCTGCGGCGCCAAGGCAATCCTGGTGATCCAGGGCGACGACACGGCCGTGCGCGACGTGACCCTGGCGCGCGCGCGCGTGCCGGACGGCAACGGCGCCGGAATCCGGTTGGAAGGGCAGTCGCTGCTGCTTGAGCGCGTGCAGTTCGTGAACAACGAGGTCGGCGTCCTCGCCGGCATCGGCGGACCCGGCGCGGTCCGGGTCGTGCAATGCCGGTTCGAGGGCGGCGGCGTTGCGGGCGACCGGCCCTCGGTGGCGCTGCTGGCCGGGCCGGTCGCGGTGCTGCAGGTGCAGCAGTCGGTGTTCACCGGGGTCAAGGGCAGCCAGGTCGCCTCGACCGCCTTGCAAACCGAGCTGACCGGCAACCGGATCGAGACCTCCCGGCTGGCGGTCTCGGCGGCGACCGGCAACCTGCTGCTGGAGGACAACGTGCTGGAGCTTGCGCCCGGCAACGACGCGCGGCAGGCGGCGGTGGTGGCGAGCGGCGACACGCGCGTGGTCATGCGGCGCAACCGCCTGGCCAACGGCACCGGCCGTCCGGCGGCGCTGCTGCTGGACTGGTCGAGCGAGACGCCGAGGCTGGAGGACAACGTCGTCGTGCCGGGCGACCAGGAAGTGCGGACCGACGGCGTGTGGCGCCATCGCGTGGGCGCGGTGCTGCACGAGGCGAAAGACGGCGTGAGCAGCCTGCTGGGCCTGGCGAAGCGGCAGGTCCTGGGGCGTTGACGCCCCGCCTCGCGGCGGCGCTGCTGTGCCTCGCCGGCCTCGCCAGTTCCGCAGCCGCCCAGGCCAACCGCTGGGACGATTACCAACTTATCATGTGGCAGGACCAAGGGGTGGCCGGCATGGCCGGGCTGGCCCGCCTGGGCTTCACCGGCGTGAAGCTGCGCGGCACCGGCGGCCGAATCGACCCAGCCGAGGTCCGGGCACGGCGCGAAGCGGGCCTGCCCTGGTTCGTCGAGAACATCGCCACCGACTTCTACGCGCCGTATCACCGCTACGCCGAGGGCAAGCCCGTGACCTGGCTGCTCGACGCCGCGCGTGCCCGCCGCCAACAGGCGCCGGAGGACCGCGGCGTGTTCGTGCGCGCCCCGGGCCTGTCGGACCCGGCCTGGCTCGGTGCGGTGGAGAGGCGGTTGTTTGACGTGGTCTGTCGCCAGATGCCCGACCGCCCGCTGTTCTACGATCTGGGCGACGAGACCGGGATTGGCGACCTGTCAGCCCAATGGGACTTCGACGTGTCGCCGGCCTCGCTCGGCGCCATGCGGGCCTGGCTGCGGACGCAGTACCCGGACCTCGGTGCGCTGAACCGGCAATGGGGCAGCCGATTCGAATCGTGGGAGGAGGTCGTGCCGGACCTCACGGACGACGCGATGCGCCGGACCGACGACAACTTCTCCGCCTGGGCCGATTTCAAGGCGTGGATGGACCATGCCTTCGCCGCCGCCGTCCGCGCGGGAACGGACGCGGTGCACCGCGCGGACCCCGCCGCGCTCTCGGCCATCGAGGGCGCGCAGGTGCCAGGCTGGGGCGGCTACGACTATGGCCGGCTGGCGCAGGCCGTGGACGTGATGGAGATCTACGACTCCGGCAACGCGCTGGAAATCGCGCATGGGCTGAACCCGGCGCTTGTCCCGCTCCACACGGTGTTCGAGACCGGGTTGCGCGCCGACCACGCGGCCTGGCGGGACCTGCTGCGCGGCGGGCGTGGCCTGATCGTGTGGGACGAGCTGAACGACACGGTGCAGCTGGACGGCGAGCCGGGTCCGCGCGGCCGGGCGCTGGCGGCACTCGTGGCCGGGTTGCGCGTCGTTGCCCCGGCGCTGATCGCCAGCCGTCCGGCCGCCGGCCCCGTCGCCATGCTGTATTCTCAGGCGAGCTTCCGAACCCGCTGGATGCTGGACCAGCGGCCCCGCGGCGCCGCTTGGTCCGACCGCGACGCGGAGCGCGAGCTGGACGACAACGCTTGGCGCGCGGCGCGTCGCCAGATGGTGGACCGCCTGACCCAACTCGGCATCCAGCCGCGCTGGCTGTCCACCGAGACGCTTGAGGGCGGCGCGTTGCGGGACGACGCGACCAAGGTGCTGATGCTGCCGCACGCGATTGCCCTGTCCGCGGCGGAGGTCGAGGAGATCAAGCGGTTCGCCGCCCGCGGCGGCACGGTGCTGGCCGACACCGAGCCTGGCGTGTTCGATCAGCACAGCCGCCGGGCCGAGGCGCCGTTGGCCGGGGTGGCGCAGATGCCGCAGGTCGTCCGCCCGGATGCCGAACCCTCCGGGGCCGCCGGGTTGACAGCGCTTGCGGACTTGCTGACCAAGGCCGGCGCGGCGCCGGGCTTGGCGATGACCGGCCCTGACGGCCTGCGCGCCAGCAACGTGGAGGCGCACGTGTTCCGCAACGGTGGCGTGCTGATCCTGGCGTTGCAGGCCGCCGTGCCGTGGGGCATGCCCGGCCAACTGGGTGTGCAGCTTCCGGCCACAGGCTTTGTCTATGACATGCGCCGGGCAAGTGGGCCGCGGCAGGCCGATCATCTGGATATGGCTTTGGACCCGATCGAGCCGACGATCCTGGCGGTGTCGGCGGTGCCGCTGCCCGGACCCGTGCTGTCCGGGCCGGACCGTGCCCGGCCCGGCGCGCACGTCACCTGGCACGTGGGCCTCGATGGGCCGACGCCGGCCGAAACCCACGCGATGCGGGTGGACCTGCTTGATCCCGGGGGCGCACCGGCGCGTCCGCTGTCCGGCGTGCTGCGGGTCGGGCCTGGCGGGGCGGATTGGATGGTGGCGCTGCCGGAGTCGGCGCTGGCCGGGCGGTGGATGCTGCGGGTGGCCGACAGCATGGCCGCGCGCTCCGTCGAGCGCGTGCTGACGGTCGAAGCGCCTTGACCCAATGAACTACCGTGCAACCGAACCCCGCCCTGATCGGTTGATACGGCTGATCACGCAAGGGGGACCAAGATGACCGAGGGCAACCATACCGAAGCCACCCAGAAGATGTGGGACATGATGAAGAGCATCAGCTTCGCCATGCTCACGACGGAGGACGACGACCATCTGCGCGCCCGCCCGATGGTCGCGGCGCAGAGCGGGTTCGACGGCACGCTGTGGTTCTTCACCCGTGCCAGCAGCCACAAGGTGGACGAGGTGAAGCAGGACCGGCGCGTCGGCGTCACCTACTCCGATCCCCATAAGCAGGACTACGTGAGCCTGTCCGGCCGCGCCCAGCTCGTGCGCGACAAGGCGGCCATCGACGCGCATTGGGGCGAGGCCATGCGGACCTGGTTCCCCAAGGGCAAGGACGACCCCGACATCGCCCTGCTGAAGGTAGATGTCACCATGGCCGAGTACTGGGACGCGCCGAACAGCACGATGGTGCACGCCTACGGCTACCTCAAGGCCGTCGTGACCGGGGAGGCGCCGCACCCCGGAGGGAACGAGAAGGTCAGCTTCTCCTAAAGCTGGCCGTCATGCCCGGGCAACGCCGGGCATGACGGCTCAGTCCAGCCACTTCGCAAGCAGCCGCTGCCGCTCGCCCGTCTCGTCCTCGATGTGCAGCCACTGGTCCACCCAGGCCTTCAATGCCGGGTCGCGCGGCAGCAAGTAGGCAAGTTCGAAGAAGTTGAACGGCTGGTGCGGGTGGACGGCGCAAAGCTCGGGATGAAGGCGCTGCTGGAGGAGGGTTTCGACCGCATCGGTCATCATGACGTCGGCGTGGCCAGCGACGATCTCGTCGAAGATGGCCGCGTTGTTCGGGAACACGGCGATCTCCGCCTGCTTTATGTTGGCACGGGCGAAACGCTCGTTGGTGCCGCCAGGGTTGGTGATCACGCGAACGCCGGGCTGGTCGATATCGGCCAACGAGGCGAATCGTGCCTGGTCGGCGCACCGCGCGATCGGCGTCTTGCCGTTCCGCATCACCGGCGTGGAAAAGTACGCGGTCTTGGCCCGGTCCAGCGTCACCGTGATGCCGCCCATGCCGATGTCGTATTTCTGGCTTTGCAGGTCCGACATCAGCGTGGGCCAGGCGGTCGGCACGATCTCCAGCCGAACGCCCAGGTCCTTGGCCAGGCGTTCCGCCATGTCCACGTCCAACCCTTCGAAGCGTCCGGCATCGTCCTTGATGGAGAACGGGCGGTAGTCGCCGGTCAGCCCGACGCGGACGACGCCGCGGGCCAGGATCGCATCCAGCACCGCCTGTGCCCGGGCCGGCACCGCCACGGCCAGCAGCGCCAGCACGGTCCACAGCAGCCTGGGTATGGGCCGGGGCGTCACCGGTACGACTCCTTGATCGTGTCTTCGATCGCGGCGGCGATGGCGAACAGCCGGGCGTCGCCCCCGGTCTCCCCCATCAGCATCAGCCCCACCGGCGCCTCGCCGGGGCGGTGCGCGGGAATGCTGATGCTGCAACGGTCGAGGAAGTTGGCCAGCGATGGGTTGCGCAGCACGAGGCCGTTGATCCGGACATACTCGGCGTCGTCGTCCAGGGCGTCGATGCGGGGCGGCAGGATCGGCGTCGTCGGCATGGCCACCACGTCGAACGGGGCTGTCATCGCGTCCATGCTGGCGTAGATCTCGACGCGGGCGGCTTGCAAGGCGATCAGCTCGGACCCGGTCATCGCGGCGCCGCGCTCGACTCGCCTGCGCACCTGCTGGTCATAGGCATCCCCCTGCTCGGCGATCAGCGCGCGGTGCCACGCATAGGCTTCCACCGGGGCCAGGCCGTCCCCGGCGTTCGCAGCGG
>CAXSEX010000288.1:0-6129 GCA_964236415.1 uncultured Acetobacteraceae bacterium
CGACGCCGCCGGCCGCACGGTGCAGAGATAGCCGTCCCTCGTGCCGTAACGCTCTTCCAGCGACGGCCGTGGATCGCCCGAGGCCGTGCGTTCCGCTTGCGTGCGGGCAAACGGGATGAAGCCGCCCACCAGGCCGCCCCCGCAAGGCTGGCCCTTGAAGAAGCCGGTCGCCACGACGTTCCAGCCGGTATAGGTGCCGAGCGGTGCCTGGTGCAGCACGGAGGGCACGCCCGAGGTTTCATTGCCGTCCGCGCCGACTTTCGGCATCCGGGCGGGGATGACCTGCCGGATCGTAGGGGGCTGCCGCGCGATGACGCCGGAAAAGTCGTTGGCGTGCAGCTCGGGGCCGAAATCATAGTCCGCCAGCCCTACTGCCAAGCCGGTGGGCGAGGGCGTGCCGGGGATGGACGGATAGCCCATCGCCTCCTGCGTGTTGGGCACCAGATTGCTGTCCGTGAGGCGCGGGTAAGCGCTGGGCGGCGGCTCCGTCCCGTGCAGCACCCATTCGACCAGTGCCGCCTGCAACGCGTTCATCGTTTCGGTTTCCGAGTTGGGGTTCCGGGCCAGCACGCAGCCCGGCGCCTGGAGGGGGGCGGCCCCGAAGCCGCCTTCGGGGTCCCCGTTATGCGTCGTGCCGGGAAAGAAGTAGCGGCGCACGTTCGGCGGGAGCGGCAGGTCGGCTTTCCCGTCCGTCCCGGTCAAGGCCACGGTCATCAGCCGGGCGTTGAACTCCGTCGACCCGAAGGTTTCGAAGATCATGGGGCAGGTCCCTGTCGCGGTGCAGCGGTCGAGCAGGCTGGCTTCGGGTCGGTTGCGCACCGTGTCGGCGTAGCGCGTCCACCACAGCACGCCCTCACCGCCCGGCTCGTAGAGCGTGCCGGAGCCACTGGGGACGCCGAAGCGGACGTTCACCGCGGTCAGGCGGCCGCCGATGTGGGGGTTGGCGCCGTCGAACACGATGCGGCCGGCCTCGTCCTGGTTGAAGCCGAGCAGCAGGAAGCTTTTCAGCGCGTTGCCGGATTGGGAGATGCCTTGGGCGATAGCCTTCGTGATGCGGCCGGCGATGGGGTTGGGCGTGCCGACCGTGTCCTGTTGCTCGTAGCGGAAGAACGATGCGACGTCGCGCATGGCGGCGAGGCCATTGCCCAGCACCTTCGGGTCTTTGGCCTGATAGGTGAGCTGGTAAAGCCGGGCTGGGTCGAAGCCTCCCTTGACGCACAGCATGCGGGGGTTCGGGACGCCAGGGAAGGGCGTGGCCGCGCAATCGGCAAAGGCCCAGTCGGCGGGCAGGATCTCCGTGGTCGGCCCGGCGATGCCGGAGCGCGTCTCGGATGACATCGCCAGGAGACGGTAGCGAGCCGGGTCGAGGGTCGCGGCGTCGTAGGGGTTCGGGTAGGACAGCACGCCGAGCGGGCGCGAAGCAGTGCCGGGCTTGGCGTCGGCGATGCGGGACAGCACCGGCCCAGTGATCGCCGAGCCGTCCGCGTTGCGCGCCACCGGCACCTGGACCGTCCAGTTCGCGTCCGTGGGCAGGAGGTCGCCTTGCCATCCGCTGATGAGTCGGACATGGCCGTCGTCCAATGGCGAGGAAGCGCCACGGTTGGGCGGCACCGGGGCGCCGCGGTTGACCAAGTCGTACCACAGGACGCCGCTTGCCCATGCCATCTCGGCCGGCTTGGTCAGCGTGAACTTTGCCACGTATTCGACCATGCCGGCGGCGTTGCGCGGGGCGTGGTCGATGTCCGTGATGACCGCGTTGTCCGGCGCGGCGGGGTCAAGCTCGCCGAAGGCCTGGCCGGTGATCGCCTGCACCTCCCGCTTCGTGCCGTCAGGCGCGCGAGCCGGGGTTGCGGGTTCGGTCCTGTCCACCACGATGCGGGTCACCCGTGCCATGCCGGGCGCGGGCAGGGCCAGCACCGCCGCCAACAGCCAGGCCAGAACCGCTTTCCGCCCTCCGCTCATCGCGCATCCCCCTCCTGCAAGCGCCGCAGCCAAAGCCCGGCGTCCGGGTCCGCCGCCGGGGTGCCAGGGGCGCAGGAGAAGTTGGCGGCGTCGTCCGTGCTGCCGCTGCCGCTGTAGCGGGCGGCCAGGGGATAGGGGCAGAGCGGGCGCGTGCGGTCCACCCGGCCCGCCGTGCTGTGGCTTGCGACCATCACGTCCGGCGCCTTGCCGTGCTCGACCCAATTTTCCAGCGCGCCGATCGCGTCGAACCGGTCTGGGCCGGGGCCGCCGGAGCAATGCGCCATGCCGGGGGCCAGGAACAGCCGCGAGAAATCCTGCGTTTGCGCCCGGTCCCCGGTCGTGCGCTCAATGCTGTCGTAGTAGTCGATCGCCGTGCGGGCGGAGGACACGTTGTCCGCCCAGCCGAAATACATGAGAAGCTTGCCGCCATGGGCGCGGAACGCGTCGAGGTTTGGGCTGGCCGCGTTCATCAGCGGGAGCTTCGCGGCGGCCATCTGGAGGTCGCGGTCGAAGTCGAAGCTGTGCCAGTCGAACGCGGGGTCGCCGAACAGCCAGAACTTCCACAGATCCAGGCGCACCGGCTCAGGCTGGCCGACGATGTAGGCGGTCCAGCCGAGCTTGGGGTCGCCGCCTGGCGCCTCGCTGCCGGGGTCCCAGCCCGGGAAGACCGGTTCGCCGGTGCGGGGGTTGTGGGGGCCGGCGTAGATCTTGCGGACGACATCGACCTGGTCGCCTGTCAGGCAGTCATCCCCGGTCTCGCCTGCCTTGCACAGCAGCGCCGCCGGGTCGAAGTGGCAGGCGCGCGGGTCGTCGATCACGCCATCCTTGACGCCGTCCAGCTCGTCGCAGGCGGCAACGGCGGCGCGGTTCACGGGGGCCAGCTGGGCGCGCGACAGGATTTCCGTCCCGTTCGCGTCGTGGTTGGCGACCCAGGCGGCGAGGAAGTTGGCGCTAAGGTTGGTGCGGGGATAGCCCGGGGCGCCCGCGACCACGCCGTCGTAATCCGTGGGGTGGCGCTGTGCTTCGGCCATGCCCTGGAACCCGCCGGTGGAGCAGCCTGAGAAATAGGCGCGGGACGGCCAGCGGCCGGACGCGTCGCGGATGATGGCCTTTGCGCCGTCCGTCATGACGTGGATGGCGCGGTCGGCCCAGTCCTCGATCTTGCCGGGGTGGCCGACGACGAAGCGCAGATCGTCGCCCGTGTGGCCTTGGTCGGTGGCCACGGTGGCGTAGCCGCGGGCGAGGCCGTCCGCCATGGCGGCATAGTCGAGCACGCTGGAATATCCGCCATTGCCGATCCCGAGCAGCTTGCCGTTCCAGGCGCCGGGAGCGGGCAGCCAGACCTCGAAGCCGATGCGGGAGTCGGGCACGGGCGTCGCCACGGCCTGCACGCGGCAGAAAGCGGGAACGGTGATGGCCCTGGTGCCGTCCACCGGGGTGAGTGGGCCGGCCGCCACGTCGGTGGCGGCCACAACCGCCATGTCGGGCAAGGTCAGCTCCGTAAACCGTGCGCATCCGGCGGCCTGCGCCGGGGCCGTTCCGAGAAGGATCGCCAGCCCGACGCCGCTCATTGCCGGAAAAGGCAGGAGGAACGGCCTGGAACACGCCGCGCGCATGACTGGAACTCCCACCGCCTTGCTTGGAGCCATCCTCAGACCCCGCTGAAGGATCAGCCTGAAAACTCGGAATGGCAATGCGGGGCCTGCATGTCTTGCGATCCGTCTCAGCCCCAAGTTGCAGGTCCGGTTGCAATGGACCGACAGCGGCCGGCTCGCCACTACCTCGCAACGACTGTCAGCGGTAGTCGGCGGCAAGCCATGAACTTGCCAAGTTCGCCTGCAAGGGAGCGCTGCTGCCGCGTTCAGCCTGGCACGTACTCCGCCCGGGGCCGGATCAGCCGGTTCTCGTTTCGCTGCTCCAAGGCATGCGCGATCCAGCCGACTGTCCTGCCTGTCGCGAACAAGGCCAGCGCGCCGCCGGGCGGCAAGGGCAGGTTGGCCTCCAACATCGCCAAGGCAACATCGACGGTTGGCCGCTTGGCAGTCAGCCGAGATGCCGCCTCGATCATTCCCAGCCAGGGCGGGTTTGGCGGGAAGACGGACAGCAGAGCTGCGCAGCGTGGATCGCCATCGGGATAAAGGCGGTGCCCGAAGCCGGGCAGGGTCTCGCCTCGGGCCAGGCGTGCGCCGAATGCGCGGACCGGATCACTGACGATGTCGGGATCGGCCGCCAGGGCGCGAACCTGGTCGGTCATGCCGCCGTGTCGAGGACCGGAGAGGGCTGAAAGCCCGGCAAGCACGCAGGCGCCAAGAGACGCGCCGGTGGAAGCGACCACGCGGGCCGCATAGGCCGAAGCGTTCAGCTCGTGGTCGGCGCAGAGCACAAGGGCACGGCGGATCAGGTCTGCACCAGCGGTGCCGATCCCCCATGCCGCGGCCATGCGCATGTGCAGGGCAGCGCCGGCACAGCCATGGCCAGCCGTGCCGGAAGCAGCCCGCGCCATCACGCCCAACAGGCGGGCTGCGACACCGGCTACGTGGGCGCGCTGCGTGCCCCAGTCGCTGCGCGCGGCTTCGTCGGCCACCGCGCGCAGGCAACGTTCAAACGGGTCCTGCCCGGCCGGGACCGACGGTGCAAGCGGGACAAAGGGGACGGGTCCGTCCCAGAGCAGGGCCGCGACCTCCTCCAGCGTCGCCGTGTCCGACAGCGCCACGGCATCCCGGCCTCGGTACTGAAAGGCGCCGTCGGCGATCCGGGTCAGCGACGAGCGCAGGATCGGCTCGCCCCAGTCCATCGTGGAGGACGCGACGGCACGCCGCGTTCGCCCGCGGCTCCGCCTCTCGATCAGCCCCGCAATGTCCAGGGCATCGTAAAGGCTGCGACGGGTATCATCCGGGACCGGCACGGCCCGTATCAGGCCACGGCTGACATAGCTGTAGAGCGTCTGCCGCAACACGCCGAGGCGGGCGCTGGCCTGTTCCGCATTGACCAAGCGGGCGACCGGAGCAGTCACGTTGATGATCTCGATCAAGATTGACGGTCCGTTCTGCCGCGGCTTCGCTACAGCCGTCAATCAGGCAAGGGCGACATGGACAGTTCCGGGCGGGATGGTGGCAAGGCGGAGGTTCTGGCCGCGTTCAACAAGCAGATCGGGTGGTGCGACAGCCTCGGCGCACCGTTCACGGCGCGGCTCTTGACCCTGCTGGCAGAGGACATCGCCCGCGGCGGCCCGGCCGCCGGCATGGTCGCAGCCTGGGCGGGCGATCCGGTGGCGGACGCGCTTCCCCTGCGGCTGGCCGGCGCGTTCCATGCCCTCGTGCTGACCGGGGCGGAGCCGGACCTCGCCGCCTGCTACCCGCCCGGGGGCGACGGCGATCCCGGGGACCTGCGCTCCGCGGTGTCGGTCGCCTTGGCCGGGCACGGCGGCTTCATGCGCGGTTTCCTGGCCTCGCCCCCCCAGACCAACGAAGTCGGACGCTCGGCGGTGCTGCTGGGCGGCTTCCTGCACATTGCCATGTTGACCCGGCTCCCGCTCCGGCTGCTGGAGATCGGATCGAGCGCCGGGCTGAACCTGATCTGGGACCGCTACCATTACCGGCTCGGCGACGGGAGGTGGGGGGACCCGGCCAGCCCGGTCCGGCTTGAACCGGAGTGGGAAGGACCGCTGCCGCCTTTGGAAACACCGCTGGACATTGCGGAGCGGGCAGGATGCGATGTTGCACCAGTCGATCTCGGACAGCGGGAGGACCGGCTGCGTCTCCGAGGCTATGTCTGGGCCGACCAGCCCGAACGGCTGGCCCGCATCGACGCCGCCATCGCCGTGGCGCGCGAGGTGGGAGTGGTGGTCGAGCGTGCCGATGCTGGCGCTTGGGTGAGGGACAGGCTCGCCGCACCCATGCCGGGGCAGGCCACCGTGCTTTTCCATTCCATCATGTGGCAGTACATGCCTGGGGCAACGCAGGCGGCCGTGCGGGACGCCATCGACCTAGCCGGCGCACGGGCCACTGAGGCGGCCCCGCTCGCTTGGCTCCGCTTCGAGCCGGCGAGGGCCGACGCCCGGCCGGAACTGCACCTGACCCTCTGGCCCGGCGAGCGGCAGCACCGCCTGGCCATCGCCCACCCACATGGCAAGATCGTGAGGTGGCTCGGAACGGCGGGAACGCCCTA
>CAXSEX010000289.1:0-6081 GCA_964236415.1 uncultured Acetobacteraceae bacterium
AAGCCGGTGCCGTCCTTGGAGGTCAGCAAGGCCGCGACTTCCTGATTGGCCCGGTCGCGCGTCGCGGCGAGGTCCCGCGTCGCCGCCCAGACATGCTGGGTCGGCACCAGGATGAACCCGGCGGTGAACGGGTTGCGGAACAACTCGCCGCAGGACGCGACGACGCCCTGGTTCTTGGCCTCGTCGTTCAGGCAGTCGAGTTCATTCATGGAAGCGAACAGGTGGCCGCCGCGGCGGTCCGCCGGGTCCCCGTCGCACGGCGCGATGCCGATGCCGGCCACCAGCACGCGCCGCCCGAACATCTTGGTCGAAAGGTGCCGTGCGAGATCGACGGCGATGCCGCTGCCGACGCTGTCACCGAGGCCGAACACGATGGGCACGATGGCTTGGGTCCGGCCCTGAACCGCATCGACCGTGGCGGCAAAGGCGCGCAGCGCGTGCTCAAGCGTGCGCGGCCCGGCGTAATATGCCGTTCCATAGACCGCCTTCGCCACGGCGCGCCTGCCGCGGCCCCCGGATGCCGACAGATCGGTTGCGGCAGGCAGCCATGGCTCGTAGCTGGCGCCCCAAAGGTGGAACGGGTATTCCAGATTCAGGAAGTCCGGGTATTGCGCCAGGGCAGACGCCAGATGCTGCGCGTCCGGTGAATCAAGCGCGACCGTCGCCACCTCGGCCTGCCCAGGCGGCAGGCTGGCGGCCAGGGCCTGCAAATCGGAGACATGCTGGGCGCCGATATCGACGGCAAGCGCATGGAGCGTCGCGCCGCCGGGCTGCATGCTGCGCAGGAGTTCGGCGATGGCCGCGACGCCGCCGTTGCCGATGCCCACGACGTGGATCGACACCGGCAGGGTTTCGCCGATCGGCACGCGATGCACGCCGCGTTTCAGCGCCTCCAGCTTCCGGCGCTTCAGCTTTTCCTCCATCGTTGCGCTCATCCGTCCGATCACTCTCCTTGCGGGTATAGGCTGCCACGAGGCCGCGCTTGGGAAAGCGCGCATCCGATGGCAGACGGGCCTTGACAGGGCCGGCTGCCTCGATTTCCGAGAAGGCGAAATGCGAGGCGACGCAGCCTGGGGCGGGAGTCCTCGGAATCAACGCCGTTGGTGATTCCGCACGCGGTCCAGGGCCGTCAGTCTCTAGTTAACGATCAGGCTACGTCTTGTTGCGTGAGTCAAGCGTGATTTTCATGGCAGCATTGCGATAACGGGCATTAGACTTGCGGCTCTCCTCTAAATCCACGCAAGTTCTTCCAAAAAATAGAATCGTATCATTTTGGCGTTCAGCCCATTTGGATACCTGAGCCTGATGGGCCTTCAGGGCGTGCCGGGACTGGCAAGACTGCGCTCATGCATTTCCCATCCCTGCCGCCGCGGTCCTGAGCGGCGCGTGCCAGATCGCCTGGACCGGGGGGTAGTGCAGCACCTCCAGCGCATTCAGCTCTCCGGCCAGCACGTGCCATCGCGCCGCCATCCTGGCCGCCAGGCGTGCGGCCGCAGCCCGGCCGCCGTGCACGTTCGCCAGCTTCAAGTGAGGCTGCCAGTACGCGGGACGGTAATGAAGATGCACCTCCTCCTCCGGCAACTCGTTGAAAACCAGGTTGTGCAGCGCAAGCAGTTCGTTGGTTGGCTTGACCCGGAGGCTGAGTGCTGGCGGCGTGCCGTCGATAATGCAAGGCTCGGTCAGGGCGGCGGGAACCGAACCCATCTCCGGCAGTCTCAGCTTGAGCACGTCCACCACGAAGGCCGGACGGACGCGGTCGCCCACGACCAGGATCGTGACGCAAGGCCCATAGTGCGTGATCAGATCGTGCTTGGGAATGTCGAGCGCGGCAAGGTCCGCGTAAAGGCGCTCGATCTCCAGCGATGTTTTCGGGTCGAAGGTCAGGTTGAATGCGAATGGCAAGGTGGCTCACTTTGCATGGAGGCTGCACGCCGAAGGCAGCGCGGCGCTGAACATGGAGAGCTTGAACTGGCCATGGGCGCAGCGCGTCCTCAAGAAGGGGTGGCGGTCACCTCCTTGTCAAAGGGCTGCCCGGCATTCCGCTGACCCTGCGACGTGCCCGCCAAGCATTCGGGTCACTTGCGCATGTGCGGCTGGCTTCCGGACATGATGTCCAGCAAGGCGCCTGCCGCCCGCGTGCGGTAACGCCCGGCATGGTGCAGCACGAGGAAGTCGCGTTCCGGAAGGGCGAGCCGCACGTGGTGCAGCAGCCCGGCTTCCAGGCTCGGCGAGGCCACGGACGCCGAGATGGCCGTCGCCCCCATCCCGGCCTCGACCGCCGAGCGCACCGCCTCGTTCGAGGGCAGTTCGAGCGCGACCCGCAACGCGGCAGGAGGCAGGCCGAAGCGTTCCAGCGCCGCCTCGAACACCGAGCGCGTTCCGGACCCAGGCTCGCGGAGCACCCACTCGCTCTCGACCAGCCTATCCGGTTCAAGCCGGCCGATTGCTGACCACGGGTGGCCGGGACCGACCACCACCAAAAGCTGGTCGCGGGCAATCGGTTCGACCGTCAGGGCAGGTTCGTCGATCCTCCCTTCCACGAAGCCGAGCTCGGCCGCGCCGTCACGGACGGCGGCGGCGACCTGCGCCGTGTTGCCGACCGCCAGGCGTATGTCGATTCCGGGATGGGCACGGCGGAATGCCACCAGGTGCCGCGGCAGCCAGTAGCTCGCGATGGTCTGGCTGGCCTGCACCGACAGTGTCCCGCGCTTCAGGCCGCCCAGTTCCGAAAGAACCAGCTCTGCCGCTTCGGCCCGGGCCAGCACGGCGCGGGCTTCGACGAGGAACAGGGCGCCCGCCTCGGTCAGCGCGATGCCGCGGCCGACGCGGTGGAACAGCTTTGCGCCATGCCGCGTTTCCAGGGCCGCGACCGCTGCGCTGGCCGCCGACTGCGCCAGGCCGAGCGCCTCGGCTGCCCGGGTCACGTGTTGGCGTTCGGCCACGGCTATGAAAACGCGGAGCTGTTCGAGCGTCATGCGGCGTCATATCCATGGCAGCGGGGCCGCGGCGGCACGGCGTCCGGGCAACCTTGAATGCGCTCTTGGCAGCCCGGGTTGCGGCCCCGTGCCGCCGCTCGACGGCTGCATCAGGCCAGCCCCGGGATCACGCAAGACCCAGCACGCGGATCAGCCCGAGGCTGATGGCGGCCAGCGCCAGGAGCGAGGCCGTCACGGCCAGCACGACCCGCCCGCCCGCCCGGGCCACCACGCGGACATCGACGCCGAGGCCCAGGGCTGCCATGGACAGCACGGTGAGCACGTCGGCCACGGCCGCGGCCGGCCTCAGCGCCTCCTCCGGGACCAGCCCAGCCGAGCGGAGGCCGGCCAGGGCCAGAAAGCCCAGGATGAACCACGGCACCAAGTGGTGGATGGCGATGCGGCCGGGCCTGGGCCGGTCGCCGGCCGTGACGTGGGGCGCCGGCTCGTCAGCCTCCTCGCGCAGGCGGCTCGCGAACAGCGACAGCAGGAGCACGACCGGGCCGAGCATCAGCACACGGACCAGCTTGACCAGCGTGCCGATGTGCACCGCGAGCACGCCGACCGGCGCGGTGGCGGCCAGCACCTGCGGCACGGCATAAACCGTCAGCCCGGCCAGCGCGCCGTACTGCATGCCCGACAGGTGGAGCAGCGGCACCGCAAGCGGCAGGACCAGGACCACGGCCACGCCCAGCACGGCGGTGAACGCGATGGCGCACGCGATGTCCTCGCCGTCCGCGCCGATCACCGGCGCAACCGCCGCGATGGCCGAGTTGCCGCAGATGGAGTTGCCGCAGGCGACCAGGACCGCCATGCGCCGCGGCAGCCGCAGCGCGCGGCCGATGGCGTAGCTGAATGCGATGGCTGCGGCCACGGTCCCGGCAATGCCGGCCAGCAAGCCCGGGCCAACCGCAACGAGGGCCTGCGCGCTGATCGAGGCGCCGAGCAGCACGACGGCCACCTCCAGCAGCGTCTTGGCGCCAAACGCCACGCCGCGTGCCCAGCGGGCGCCCGGCGTCCACACCGTGCGCACCGCGGCGCCGATCAGGATCGCCAGCACCAATGCCTCCAGCCAAGCGCGGCCGAACAAGCGTTCTTCCACCACCTGCAACGCCGCTGCGGCCGAAGTGACCGCGCCGCAGAGCAGGAGGCCGGGCGCCAAGCCCCGGACGGCGGCCAGCAGGCTGGGCTGCCGCTTGAACAAGGGTGGGAGCGGGGCGAGACGGTCTGACATGGCGGGGCAGGCTCCTTGCGGCTTTGCCCAACATGATCCACCGACACTGATCCTACCAACGCCGTCTTACGCTTATTCCAATCTGAATAACTGATGGGTTGCTGCGCGCCTCTGAGGTCATTACGGCATGCCAGGGCAAGGCTTCGTTGGCCGGATGAGCGCCGGGCAACTGAACGCGCTTAGCGGCATCCAAGCGGATCGTGGCAGCCTCCGTGGCGAACGGCACCTTGCAGCCACGGACAGGTCAAAGGTGATGCGTCGGAAGCGTCGCGCCCTTACTCGTCTTGGCAGCGAGGGAGATAGATCCTGAAAATCGTGCCCAAGCCAGGCTCCGAAGCGATGCGCACGTGTCCGTTGGACTGCTTGACGAAATCGTACAGCATCGACAAGCCCAGCCCAGTGCCTTGCCCGGCCGGCTTCGTGGTGAAAAACGGGTCGAAGGCCTTCGCGACCACGTCTGGCGCCATGCCGAAGCCGGTGTCCGTCACAGCGATGGCGACATACTGGCCGGCCCCCACGTCGCCATGCGCCTCGGCATATGCGGCGTCGAGTTCGGCGTTCGCGGTCTCGACCGTGAGCCGTCCGCCGGTCGGCATGGCGTCGCGCGCGTTGATCGCGAGGTTCAGGATGGCGTTCTCAAGCTGGTTGGGGTCGCAAAGCGTCGGCCAAAGCGCGCCGGCGAGCGCCATCTCCAGGCTGACCGCCGGTTCCAAGGTGCGGCGGAGCAGGTCTTCCATCCCGGACAGCAGCCGGTTCGCCTCGACCCGCTTGGGATCGAGCGGCTGGCGGCGCGCAAACGTCAGCAGCCGCCGCGCCAGCGCCGCCGCGCGCTCGGCCGATGCCCCGGCCAGCGCCGCGTAACGGTCCAGCCCGTCGAAGCGCCCGGCAGCGACCCGGAGCTGCAGCAGTTCCAGGTTGCCGATGATCCCGGTCAGGAGGTTGTTGAAGTCATGCGCGATGCCCCCGGTCAACTGGCCGACGGCCTGCATCTTCCGCGATTGCCGCAACTGCTCCTCCGCATGCGCCAGCGCCTCCGTCGCTTCCCTTTCCGCCGTAATGTGCCGCCCGCTGGCATGGACCAGCCCCTCCTCGGGCAAGGTGGCCCAGGCGACCCAGCGGCAGGAGCCGTCCTTGTGCCGCATGCGGGTTTCGCAATGCTGCGGGCTGTCATCCGAGCCTGCGCCGAATGCGGCGGCGGTGGGGGTGCGGTCGTCTGGATGGACGAAATCAAGCTGGCTCCGTCCCAGGAGGTCGGCTGGCTGCCAACCCAGGATCCGGGTCCAGGCCGGGTTGGCGGCAACGATGGTGCCCTGCCTGTCGCAGACCAGGAGCAGCTCCTGCGAAACACGCCATACGCGGTCGCGATGGCGCCGATCAGGGCAATCGGCGCAGTCGTCAGAAAGCTCCGTGGGCGTGTGCAGCAAGGCCGGGCTGCGTCCAAGCTCAAAGCTGATCCGTGCGGCACCTGGGCGGGCGCCCCGTCCAGCCGCGGACGACAAGGCGTTCCATTGAAGCAGGCCAGTCATCGCACCCTCACCACCAGCATGACTCCGATACTCAACTTATCGTGATCATACCGAAGGCGCGTCGATGTTCAACAAGGTTAACGCCGCCGATGACAAATCATGATGCCCGGCGGGTCAGCCCGCGATTCCGTCCGTGCCGGCGCCGCAGATGACAGCGCATACCCGCTCGCCCGGCCCGGGCCGGTAAGCCCCGGTGAGCAAAGCGGCCACCGCGGCGGCGCCGCCCAGTTCCGACGCCACGCCATGCTCGAACCACAGCCAGGCGGCGGCCTCCTGCATCGCCGGGTCGGAGACGAGCACGACCTGCTCGACATGGCGCTGGACGATGCCGAAATTGAGCGGGTCG
>CAXSEX010000290.1:0-6080 GCA_964236415.1 uncultured Acetobacteraceae bacterium
TCCATGACGGGCTTTGCCCGGACAGACGGCATCGCGGAGGGCTTGGCCTGGGCGTGGGAGCTTCGCAGCGTGAATGGCCGCGGCCTCGACCTGAAGCTGCGCTTGCCGCCGGGCCTCGACGCCCTGGAGCCCGCGTTGCGGGAGCAGGCCGGGCGGGCGCTCCGCCGGGGCAACGTGACTGCGAACCTGGCCGCGAAGCGCGAGGACCGCGCCCGCCTGGCGGTTGACCCGGCGGCGCTCGATGACCTGCTGCGCCTCGCCCTTGAGACCGCCGCGCGCATCCCCGGCGCGCCCGCCCCGCGGGCGGAGGCGCTGCTGGCGCTGCCCGGCGTGCTGCGGCCCGCCGCTGCAACCGACGACGGCTGGACCGAGGCGCAGGTGGCTGCCGTCCGCGCCGGCTACGCCGCGGCCCTGGCGGCGCTGGTGGCGTCGCGGCAGGCCGAGGGCGCGCGGCTCGCGGCCCTGCTGAACACGCAGCTGGAGGAGGTCGCGGTCCTGCTCACCACCGCCGGGCAGGAAGCCGCCGAGCAGCCCGCACTGCAGCGCGCCCGCGTGTTGGAAACCCTGGCCGCCCTGCTGCGCGAGCAGCCCGGCTTGCCGGAGGACCGCATCGCCCAGGAGGTGGCGCTGCTCGCCAGCCGCTCCGACGTGCGGGAAGAGCTGGACCGCCTCGGCAGCCACATCGAGGCCGCACGCAGCCTGCTGCGGGAAGCGGCGGGCATCGGCCGCAAGTTCGACTTCCTCGTGCAGGAGTTCGTGCGGGAGGTGAACACGCTGTGCAGCAAGTCCGCTTCCATTGCCCTGACCGCGACCGGGCTGCGGCTCAAGGCGGCGGTGGAGCAGATGCGCGAGCAGGTGCAGAACGTTGAGTAGCGGCCCGGCGCACCCCCCGCGCCGCGGCGTCTGCCTGGTGGTCGCCGCCCCTTCGGGCGCCGGCAAGAGCACCATCACCCGCGCCCTGCTGTCGGCCGAGCCGGAAGCGTCCCTGTCCGTCAGCGTCACCACCCGCTTCCCGCGCCCCGGCGAGCAGGACGGCATCCACTACCATTTCCGCACCCAGGCCGGGTTCGACGCCATGGTGGCGGAGGGCGCCATGCTGGAATGGGCCACCGTGTTCGGCCGCAGCTACGGCACGCCCCGGGCGCCGGTGGAGCGGGCGCTGTCCGCCGGGCGGGATGTGGTGTTCGACATCGACTGGCAAGGCTTCCGGCAACTGCGCGCGGCGCTGCCCGGCGATGTCGTGGGCGCCTTCGTGCTGCCACCGTCCTACGCCGCCCTGGAGGCGCGCCTGCACGGCCGGGGCGGCGACCCGCCCGAGGAGATCGCCCGCCGCATGGCCGCCGCCCGCAGCGAGATCGCGCATTGGGCGGAGTTCGACCACGTCCTGGTCAACCGCGCCCTGGACACGGCGGTGGCGGACGTGCGGGGCATCCTGCGCGCCGCCCGCTGCGCCATCCCCCGCCAGCCCAGCCTGCCCGCCTTCGTCGCCGGCCTGATGGCGTCCGCCTGACCCGGCTTTGACGCCGGCGCCCAAAGTTGCCAAGCTTGGCCGGGGGGCCGCGTGACCTGCAGCTTCCATTTCGGCGATATCTGGTCCTCGCCCGCGCGTGCCGACCGTCTTACACGAACGGCTTGGTTGAACGACCGTCATCCGCCGATGGGTTGCACCCATCCTACGGCATGGGTCGCGTAGGATGGGTGAAACCCATCAGCCGCACACGGGTCGATCAATGGTGCCGCCCGTCTTACACCAGCGGCCGAATGGCCCGACCTGTCCGGGGCAGCCGGTGACGGATGACGCTGCGTTTATCCGTCATGGATGGAAGGCATTCGGCCGCTGGCATCACAAGCGTCAGGCCGGCGCAGCCCGGCCCATGGGAGGACAATGATGCGGCTTCGGATCAGCCATGTGATCATCGCGCTGGCGGCGCTGGCAGTCGGCTTCTTGCTGGGCCTTCCGCACGCCCGGGCGCAGGACCTTGCACCGCATATGGTTCAGCACGCCGTTCCCTGACCTGCCGGTGTTCTGAGGAACGCCCCCAGGCGGCCTAGCGGCGTTCGTAGGTCCCGATCATCCGGCCCTGCGCGATCAAATGCGGGCGGATCGTCCGCAGCAGCATCGCGCGTCCAGGCGGGTAGTCGAACCGCGGGCGCGCATCCAGGGCGAAGATCTGGAAAGCGTAGCGGTGCGGCCCATGGCCCGGCGGCGGCGTGGGCGCGGTCCAGCCCGGGCGTCCCAGCGCATTGCGTCCGCAAGCCCAGCCGCCCGGCATCGTCCCGGGCACCCGCAACGGGATTTCGCCCTCCGCGAACTCGGTCTTGTCCGGCGGGATGGAGTGCACGATCAGGTGGACCAGCGGCCGGGGCAGCGGGATGTCGGCGTCCTCCACCAGCAGCACCGCGGATTGGGTCCGCGCGGGCAGGCCCTCCCAGCGCAGGGGCGGGCTAAGGTTCTCGCCGTCCTGGGTGAACCGCACCGGCATCGGCTGGCCATCGTCAAAGGCGGGGCTGCTGACCTTGAGGGCAAACCCCAGGAAGCCCGAGAACTTGCTGGTGGACAGCATGGCCACGCCGGGCCGGACCGGCCGCAACGCTTCACCCAACGAGCGCATCACCGACGTCAGCATCCGTTCAATCCTCAATCCAGTGCCAGGGTTCAATGCAGATGCCGCCGTTCGGTTCGCTTGCTCGCGCACGGGTGACAGCCGCCGCGCTCAAGGAACGTGGGCGAAGTGCTCCGACACCTCGGCCAGGATCACGCCAAACTTGCGTATGGTGGTGCGGTTCAGCATCGACCCGTCAGCGAGCAGGTACCACCATTGGTCCATCTCGACATTCTTCAGCGGGTTGCCCGGCGACGTGGCCAGGGTCCAGGTCCAGTGGAACGCCCTGCCGGCCGCCTCGCCCACCGCGCTGCCCACCATGTCGTTGGCAATCGCCTCGTAGCGGCCCGGCCCGGCGCGCCGCATCTGCCAGGTCCGCGTCACCGGCGCGTCCTCCCCGATGGTCAACCGCTGCGTCATGCGGAGCGTGCCGTCGCCCGCCTCCCCCACGCAATCCGTTTGCACGATGCGGGTCGGCTGTCCCGCGCGGTCTTCCAGGACGCCCCAGGACACGACGTGGCCGGTGAAGAACCGGATGGGATCGATCGCCGGCGCCGTGACGCGGAAGCTGCCGACCGGCAAGCCCTCGCCGCAGCCGAGCAGCCCCACGGCCAACGCCAAAGCCGCCCAACGCATGCGCTTGCCCAAACAAAAGGGGGAGGCCGACGCCTCCCCCCGTTTCCGCTATGCCGGCCGGTCTACTTGCGCGGCGTGTTCATGCCGCTGGTCGTAGCGCCCGGGGTGGAGTTCGGCGTGGTGCCGCCGGTGCCCATGGTGCCGGTCGTCTTGTCCGTGGTGGTCGTGGTCGTGGTGCCCGTGGTGGCGGCGCCGGGCATGGTCTTGGTGCCGTCCTCCACTTCGACCTTGGTGCTGCGCACGGTGTCGCGGACGGTTTCGGTCCGGTCGGACGCTTCCTTGCGGATGCCGATTTCCTCGACGACCCGCGCCTCCTTGCCGACAACGGCCTCCTCGCTGGTGGCGCGCGCCTCGATGGTGCGTTCCTGGAACGCCGCCGCATCGGCCCCGGTGACGGCGCGGTCCACTGGGCGGCGCTCCACCGTGACGCGCTCCTCGTGCAGGCGCACCTGCTCCTCAACCGGGCGCTCCACGACGTAGCTGCGCACGCGCACGGCGCCGCCGGCGACCTCGCGCTTGCCGACCCGCAGCCGCTCCTCCATCACCTTGATCGTTTCGGCATCCCCGGCGCGCGCCGTGGTGCTGGCCATCGGGGCGGTGCCCGTCGTCGTGGTGCTGGTCGTCTTGGTGCCCATCGTGGCCGCGCCAGCCGTCGCCGCGCCCGCCAACGCCGCGCCGCCGGTGGCCGCCGTGCTGGCCATGGTCGTGCCGCCCGGCGCGTAGTTGTAGCCGGACTGGCGCCATTCTTCGAGCTTGGCATCGAAGTCGAGCGGGTTGGTGCCTTCCAGGGCCTCGATGATCTGGTTGCGGTTCGACTTCGCGTTCGGCGTCACCACGACCATCGCGTGGCCGGCGCCCACCGCGTGGCTGTAGGCGTGGGCGTCCTCGTCCGGCATGAACAGGCTCTTGATCGAACCCCACAGGCCCTGGTTGCCCGCCTCGTAGTCAACGCCGCCGGCCATCTGGTCGGCGCCCTTGTCCATTACCTGCACGGTGCTGCTTTCCACGCCGGCTGCCAGGAGCTTCTCACGCGCTGCATCAGCCTGGGCACGTGTTTCGTAAAGTGCAACGATCTGGTTGTCGTGCAGGGACGGGTCGTACAGCCCGGTCTCATGCGCCGCCCCCTGGTTCAAGCTCTTGGAACCCGGCTCATTCATGTAGGAACCACTCATGCTGGCATCTCCTTCTTCGACGTTGTTTCATCGGACGGCTTGCGCCCGGTCTGCTCGATCTCGACGTGCTCGGTGCGCAGGCGCACCTTGTGCTGCTCGGTCCGTTCGCTGGAACGCTTGCGGATGTGCAATTCCTCCTTGAGGAACAGCCGCTTCTCCACGACCACGACCTCTTCCATGATCGGCACGATAAGCGTGTCGCCGTCTTGCCGGGTCTGCGGCGCCTCGGACACGGCACGCCCGACAGGCACCCGCTCCACAGTCAAATCCTGCTCGCGCAGCAGAACCTCCGTTACCTCGTCGCGCTCGATCACAGTTTTGTGGACCAGCACCCGGCCGCTCTCGTATTCACGCTTCTCGACGCGGAGGGTTTCGTGGATGACCGGGATCACCTCGACCAGTTCGCTTGACAGCTCGCTGGGCTGCCTGATCTCTGGGATCACCTTGGCAAGTTCGTTCGACTGCATGGTCCAGGGCTGTCCGTACTGCTGGTGAGACCAAATGACGGGCGAGCGAGGCTCCGGTTCCCTTCAGGCACGGCTTCGTGAGAAAGAAGCCGGCCCGTAAGGCTGCCTTACAGCGGGGCGTGCCGTGCCGGCAGCGCCGCGATCTCGTTGATCAGCTTGCGGGTCATCGCCTCGCCAAAGGCTGGGAACTCCCGCACCTCCACCACGAAGCTGCCGGTGCCTCCCGTGACGTTCTGCCGGTACCATTCCGTCAGCCCGCCCGGCGGCTGCACGTGGGCGTAGGTGTAGCTGACCGGGTGCTCGTTGATGATCGCCAGGCCATTCACCGTGACGCCCGCCGCCACCGCGTCGTCACGTGCCGCCGAGACCTCCCGGCCCGAGTTGTTGGTGCCGTCCCCGGCCACGTCGATCACCCGGCGCTGCGCCTCGAACCCGCTTTCCGCCAGGAGCCGCATCGCCCGGTCGATCCCGGCGCTGATGCTGGTGCGCCCCCAGAAGGAACGCGGCGCGCTGCCCAGCGCCTCCGTGAACTGCCGGGCGGACGCGGCGTCGCGCACCACGCGCCAGTCCAGCACCGTGTTCACCTCGTAGGACCCGGCGAACTCCACGTAGGCGATGGCGATGGCGCCCACCGCGCCGCCGCGTATGGCCGCGATCACCCGCGGGTCGTTGAGCGCGGCGTCGTAGCCGGCCTTTTCCATCTGGAACTCGCTGTCATCGACGCTGCGCGACACGTCGGACACCAGCACCAGCGCCATATCGACCGGCTCGGCTGCCCGCGCGGCCCCGGCTCCAGCCAACCCAACTCCAGTCAACAGCAGCAACAGGATCAGCGAACGCATGGGGCCACCTCCTGCGGCCATGCTCTCAGGCTCTGGTCCCGCGGCCAAGCACTATTTCTCGCTATTGGCTGGCCCAGATGACCCGGTGCATCCAGGCGACCTCCATCAGGTCGAAGCTGCGGTCGCGGTGCTCGGGGTTGAGGCTTTTCAGCTCGATCCGCTTCGCCGACCGCCGGGCAAGCTGCTTGGCCATCACCTCGCCGGCCACCGTCCGCAGCACCACGCGGTCGCCCCGGCGGATCGGCGCCGCAGGCGAGATCACCACCATGTCCCCATCGCGGAACACCGGCTCCATCGAATCGCCGGAGATTTCCAGCGCGTAGGCGTGCGGGTCGCCGATCTCCGGCAGGCTCACCTCGT
>CAXSEX010000291.1:0-6069 GCA_964236415.1 uncultured Acetobacteraceae bacterium
AATCCACACCCAATCCGCCCCATCAAATGCCGGGACTAAACATCTATGCCGGCTGCCAGGCGCTTGAGGCACGTCGTCAAAGCGACTCCTTGCCTGGGCGGCCCTGATGGGTTCAGGACTTCTTGGCCTTGGCCTTGGCGGCGGGCTTGGCCGGCTTGCCGGCGGGCGCGGCCGGGTTCATGGCGTCCTTGACCTGCTTGGCCGGGGTGAAGCCGAGCTTCTTGGACGCGGCGATCTGGATCGTCTCGCCGGTGGCGGGGTTGCGGCCCTGGCGCGCTTCGCGTTCGGCCACCTTGAACTTGCCGAAGCCCGGCAGCGAAACCTCCTCGCCCTTGCTGGCGGCCTGGACGATGGCGGCGAACACGGCCTCCACCACCTGCTTGGCCTGCGACTTGTTCATTTCATGGCCGGACGCGATGTGCTCGGCGAGTTCGGCGGTGTTCATGATGGAGTCTCCAAAGTGAGCTTTTCGCCATAGCAGCGGAATCGCGCGTTGTGGAAGGGGTCTGTGCGCCCGATCAGTTCGATCTGAGCCGGGTGAGCAGCCGCCGCCACCGCGCCGGGTCGGCCTCGTTGGCCTTCGACGCGCCGCCGCGGCTGGAAAGCTGCTCGATCAGGTGGCTGGCGATCAGGCCGCGCGGGCCGCGCTCCCAATGGTCGGCGGCGTCGTCCCCCGCCGTCCAGCTGGGCAGGGGCAGCAGCAAATAGCGGCTCAGCCCATCCAGCAGCGGCTCGTAGGTCGCCCGCAGCGCGGCCAGCGTTTCCTCCGCCTGCGGCCCGCCGGCCCAGCCCACGCCGGCCTCCTCGAACACCGCCAGGAGCCGGGCAAAGGCGGCGGGGTCCAAGCGGTCGCCGCCGTCGTAGCGGGACGGCCGGATGTGGAACGACCGCGCCATCTCCACCACCACCTGCCGGGCCATGGTGAAGGTCATGCGCGCCTGCAGCGGCCGGATCGCCTCGACCCCCACCAGCACCAGCGCGCAGGTGTCCATCACGCAGGCTATCGCGGCAAGCCAGGACTGGTTGTCATGCTGGCTGCGGTAATAGGCCAGCATGGGGTAGGACAGGTGGCTTTCCAGCAGCTCCGACCCCCACACCTCCCATTCCCGCAGCAGCTCGTCCAGCTTGTCGAGGCCGTCCGCCTCCGCGTGCCGGGCCAGCATGGTGCCGGCGGTGGGCGGCGACCCGGCGCGGCCGTCGAGCTGGATGACGTGCGCTTCCCGCCGGGAGAACAGTTGGTAGAGCACGGGCAGGTAGCCGATGACCACGGCGATGAAGCCGATGCCGGTGCCGGCCTCCAACACGGCGACCAGGCGCGCGCCGGCGGTGTGCGGCACCACGTCGCCGTAGCCCAGGGTGAAGAAGGTGACGCCGCTCATGTAGGCCTGCTCGGAAAACGCCGAGGCCGCGCCGCCGGGGGAGGGGCCGGGCGCTTGCAAGGACCACTCGATCAGGGCGAAGGCCAGGATCAGCGCCGTCGCCCAGAGCGCGAACAGCAGCACCATGGACAGCGCGCCGAACACGCTGAGGAACCGCTCGCGCCGTGCCCCGGACGGCAGCCGTGCGCCCAGCCTCGACCATGCGGCCCAGGTGGCGCGGAAGAACAGCCGCATGAACCGCAAGGCGCGCTGCACCCGGCGCGGCAGCAGCATGACCTCGAACGCATCCTGCAGGACGACCAGCAGCGTCGCGACGCCGACCAGCATTGCCAGGATGGGGATCAAGGCCCGGCGTCCTCCGGCGGCGTCTGGTCCAACAGGCGGTAGCCGACGCCGGGTTCGGTGGTGAGCAGCCGGGCCGCCGCCGGGCCGAGCTTTTGCCGCAAGTGGCCGACATACACGCGGAGATACTGCACGTCCTGCCCATGCGCCGGACCCCAGACCGCGTTCAGCAGGTGCCGATGGGTCAGCACCTTGCCGGAATGCCGCGCCAGCAGCGCCAGCAGGTCATACTCGCGCGGGCTGAGCTGGACCGGGGCGCCCGACGCGCTCACGACCCGGCGCGCCATGTCCACCTTGAGGTCGCCAGCCTGGAACAGCTCGCTCGCCGCCGTGCCGGGGTGGGCATGCCGCAGCGCCGCGCGGATGCGGGCCAGCAGCTCGTCGAGGCCGAACGGCTTTTCCACGTAGTCGTCGGCGCCGTTGTCGAGGGCGGCGACCTTGCCGGCCTCCCCGTCGCGCGCCGACAGGATCACCACCGGCACCTGGCTCGTGGCGCGAAGCTGGAACAGCGCGTCCTGCCCGTCCATGTCCGGCAGGCCGAGATCCAGCAGGATCAGCGCGGGCGGCCGCGCCCGGGCCATCGCGAGGCCGTCCGCGGCGGTGTCGGCACGCTCCACGCCGTAGCCCGACGCTTCCAGCGCCGGGCGCAGGAAACGGTGGATCTGCGGCTCGTCGTCGATGACCAGAATACGTGTGCGGTGCAAATCCAGATCCAAGCGTCACGCCGTGGATGTAGCGGAAAGCCTCAGCACGACAATGGTTCCAGGCGAGCCGTCCCGCGCGGCATCCGGGCGCGGGCTGACGGCCTGGACCGTGCCGCCCATCGCCTCCATCATGCCGCGGGCGATGGCGAGGCCCAGCCCGGTGCCCGGCGCGGTCCGGTCGCCGCGCCGGGCGCGGTAGAAGCTGTCGAATACATGGGGCAGGTCGTCGGGCGGGATGCCGATGCCCTCGTCGGAAATCTCCAGGCTGACCTGCCCGCCGCCGGCCGTGCCGCGGATGCGCACGTCGGAGCCGAGCGGCGAGTAGCGCACCGCGTTGTCGAGCACGTTGACCAGCACCTGCTCCAGCAGCGCCGGGCCGGCACGTTCACCAGGATGTGCCCGGCATCCTGCACCCGGGCGATGGCGGCGTCGATCAGGTCCAGGGCCTGCACCGGCTGCAGGCGCGGCGCCACCTGGCCGCTTTCCAGCCGGGTCAGGTCCATGATGTTGGCGAGGAACCGCGTCATCCGCGCCGTGTCCTCCTTGATGCTGGCGAGCAGGTCGGCACGGGTTTCGGGCGTCAGGCGGTCCCAGGTCGCCAGCGTCTCGGCAGCCCCCCGTATCCCGGTGAGCGGCGTGCGCAGGTCGTGGCTGAGCGAGTTCAGCAGGGCGGTGCGCAGCTTCTGCGTTTCCTCCATGGCGGCGCTGCGGGCCGCCTCGTTGGCGAGCTTCACCCGTTCCAGCGCGACGGCGGCCTGGTCGGCCAGCGTCGCCAGGGTCTGCGCCGCCGTGGGATCGAACCGCCCGCCCTCCATGAACACGCCCAGCACGCCCAGCAGCCCGCGCACCGTCCGCATCGGCAGGAAGCGCCATTCGGCCGAGGGCAGGGTGGCGGTGCCCCGCCCGGTCGCCTCCTGCCGCTCGCTGCACCAGCGCGCCGCCGCCCAGCTCCCGTCGTCGAGCACCGTGGCGGCCCCAGTGGGTGACTCCGCAACGGGCGGCTCGGCGGCGCGGATGGCGAGGTCGGCGCCTTCCCCGGTCAGCACCACCGCGCGCCCGGCGGCGCCGGCGGCCTGCCGGGCGATCTCCGCCACCAGGTCGGGTTCGGTGGTCGGGCCGCCCAGGGACCGGCTGAACGCGCCGATGCGGCGGAGGCCCTCGATGCGGGCCTGGCCGGCCTGCGCCTCCGCCCGCACCCGGCTGGCGAGGCTCCCGGTCAGCGCCGCCACCAGGATGAACACGACGAGGGCGATGCCGTCCCGGGCGTTGCTGATGGTCACGGAGTGCAGCGGCGGGATGAAGAAGAAGTCCCAGGCGAGGAAGCCCGCCGCCGCCGCGAACAACGCGACGCGCAGGCCGAACGCGCTGGCGGCGCCGACCACGGCGGCCAGGTAGATCATGCCCATCGCCTCGGGGGGCACGCGGGCGCCCACCAGGATGCCCGCGCCGGTGATCGCGGCAACCAGCGCGGCCGTGCCGCCCCAGGCCAGCCAGCCCTCCGGCACGCGCGGCAGGCGGCGCTGGGCGACCGGGCCGGAGGACGGCACGACGTGCAGCGCGAACGCCGGCGCGCGGACCAGCAGCTGCGCCGCCAGCGTGCGCCCCAGCGCGCGCCGCCACGGCGACGGGCGGCCCCGGCCGATGACCAGCTGGGTCACGTTGCGGCGCCCGGCCAGTTCCAGCACGACGACGACCAGGTCCGGGCCGGCCCGCGTCTCGACCTCCGCGCCAAGCTGGGCGGCAAGCGACAGCGCGGCGCTGGCGTCGGTCGGGTGCCGGCTGCGCTCGATGTGCAGGACGATCCAGGGGGCGTGCAGCGCGTCGGCCAGGCGCTTGGCCTGGCGCACCACGGCCACCGCGCCGGCGTCGCCGCCCACCAGCGCCAGCACGCGGTCGCTCGCCGGCCACGGGCCGCTGATGGCGTTGCGACGCATGTAGTCGCGCACGTCCTCATCAACGTGCGCAGCCACCCGGCGCAGCGCGATCTCCCGCAGCGCCGCGAGGTTGCCGCCCTTGAAGAACCCGTCCAGCGCCCGCCGCGCCACGTCCGGGCGGTAGATGCGGCCTTCCCGCAGCCGGGCTTGCAGCTCGGCCGGCGGGATGTCCACCAGCTCGACCTCGGCCGCGCCCTCCAGCACGTGGTCGGGCAGGGTTTCGGACACGCGCACGCCGGTGATGCGGGCGACCGCCTCGTTCAGGCTTTCCAGGTGCTGGACGTTCAGCGTGGCCCAGACGGGGATGCCGGCGTCCAGCAGTTCCTGCACGTCCTCCCACCGCTTGGCGTGGCGGCTGCCGGGCGCGTTGGTGTGGGCAAGCTCGTCCACCAGCAGCAGGCCGGGCTTCCGTGCGAGCGCCGCGTCCACGTCGAACTCCTGCAGCACCTGGCCGCGGTACGGCACGTCCCGGTAGGGCAGGATGGCGAGGCCGTCGATCTGCGCCGCGGTTTCCGCCCGGCCGTGCGTTTCGACGACGCCCACCAGCACGTCCGTGCCGCCGTCCCGCACGCGCCGGGCGGCGGACAGCATCTCGTAAGTCTTGCCGACGCCGGGCGCCGCCCCCAGGAACACCTTGAGGCGCGCCCGGCCTTCCCGGGCGGCATCGGCAACCAGCGCGTCGGGGTCGGGGCGGGCGTCGTCCATGCCTCTCAAGTAGCTATGAGGCGGGCTTGCTGTCCATTGCTTGCGCGTCCAGCGCCATGTTCAGCGCCAGCACGTTGACCCGCGGCTCACCGATCAGGCCGAGCAGCCGGCCCTCGGTATGCGCCGCGACCATCTCCCGCACCTTGTCCTCCGGCACCGAGCGGGCGGCGGCGACGCGGGCCACCTGCCGGGCGGCGGTCTCCGGCGAGATGTGCGGGTCGAGGCCGGACGCTGAGGTCGTCACCATGTCGCCCGGCACCGGCTTGGCGCCGGCCTTGCCGACATCCTCCGTCACGCGGTCGATCAGCGACTTCGCCGTGGGTCCGGCGTTCGAGCCGGAGGAGTTGCCGGCGTTGTACGGCGCCGGCACGGTCTTGGTCGAGTCTGCCGGGTCAGGGGTCGTGGTCGCGGACGGGCGGCCCTGGAAGTACTTGTCCTGGGTGAAGTTTTGACCGAGCAGGGCGGAGCCGACCACCTTGCCGTTCTGCTCGATCAGCGAGCCGCCGGCCTGCTGCGGGAAGGCGGCCCCGGCGATGCCGACGAATGCCAAGGGGAACGCCAGGCCGGTCAGCACCGTGAACAGCACGACCAGGACGATGGCGGGGCGAAGATGCTGCATGTCACGCAAATCCCAAAAAGGTCAGTATCACGTCGATGAGCTTGATGCCGATGAACGGGGCGATCAGGCCGCCCAGGCCATAGACCAGCAGGTTGCGGCGCAACAGGGCGGCGGCGCCGATCGGCTGGAACTTCACGCCGCGGAGCGCCAACGGCACCAGGGCCACGATGATCAGCGCGTTGAAGATCACCGCGGACAGGATGGCGCTCTGCGGCGAATGCAGCCGCATCACGTTGAGCGCGCCCAGCTCCGGGTAGGTCGCGACGAAGATCGCGGGCAGGATGGCGAAGTACTTCGACACGTCGTTGGCGATGCTGAACGTGGTGAGCGAGCCGCGGGTGATGAGCAGCTGCTTGCCGATCTCCACGATCTCGATCAGCTTGGTG
>CAXSEX010000292.1:0-6068 GCA_964236415.1 uncultured Acetobacteraceae bacterium
CGCGGCTGGCCGGTGTCGCTCGTGTCTGCGGCGGTGACGTGCCACTTCCTGCTCGGTGCCATTGTCGTCGCCAACCTGGCGACGCTGCATCGGCGCTTCGGCCTGGTCGCGGTCACGCGCGCCGCTGCCATCGTCGCAGCACTCGGCTTTCTCGGCTGGGCCGTAGCGCGGGAGCCGTGGCAGCTCTTTGCGGCCACGCTGCTGACCGGCTTCGGCTGGGCCGCCACCGGGGCGGCGGCGATCAATGCGATGGTGTCGCCCTGGTTCGCCCGGCGGCGGCCGGCGGCGCTCAGCACGGCCTACAACGGCGCCAGCGTGGGCGGCGTGGTACTATCGCCGCTGTGGGTGGCGCTGATTGCCGCCTTCGGCTTCACGGGCGCTGCCACGGCGGTCGGCGCCCTCATGGTGCTGGCGGTCTGGTGGCTGTCCGGCCGCTATCTCGGGCGCACGCCGGCCGGCATGGGGCTGCTGCCGGACGGCGACGCGCCCGACACCCCGGCGCTGGCCCGCGCTGGCGGCGCGGCCGAACCCTTACCAGGTGCTGCCCTGTGGCGCAGCCGGCGCTTCATCACCTTGGCCGCGGCAACGTCGCTCGGCTTGTTCGCTCAGATCGGCCTGATCGCGCATCTGTTCTCGCTGTTGGTGCCCGCACTCGGGACGCAGCTCGCAGGGTTCGCCGCCGGGCTGGCGACGGCTTGCGCCATCGCTGGGCGCACCGGCATGGGCTGGCTGCTGCCGCCAGGCGCTGACCGGCGGCGGGCCTTGGCGCTCAACTGCTGCTTGCAGCTTTGCGGCTCGCTGGTGCTGCTGGCGGCCGGCGGGACGAGTGTGCCGCTGCTGCTGCTCGGGGTCGTGCTGTTCGGGCTGGGGCTGGGCAACGCGACCTCCCTGCCGCCGCTGATCGTGCAACAGGACTTCGCGCCCGCCGACACTGCCCGTGCCGTGGCGTTGGTCACGGCGTGCAGCCAGGCTTGCTACGCCTTCGCCCCGGCTGCCTTTGGGGTGTTGCGGGACTTGGGCGGTGCGACGGGCGCAAGCCTGGGCAGCGGCGCCCCGTTGCTGTTCGTGGCGGCGGCGCTTGTCCAGGTCGCCGCGGCGGGCACTGTCCTGCTGGGTCGCCTGGCGCCGGCACGGCCGGCAGTGGCTCAAGCCTGAACACGTCACCAAGGAGCATCGTCATGCGCGTCCTAGAACGGCTGTTCTGCAACTATATGTGGCTCGCCTGGGTCGGCCTTCTGGTCAGCAACCGGGATGCCCGCCCGGAACAGCGGCCCACCATGCCAGGCAGCAGCGGGGAGGCGTGCCGATGCTTGACCCCCGACCGGACGGCCCTGCCAGGGTGGTGACAACTGTTCGGCAGACGAAGCCAACCGGACAATTGGCCACTACCGAGGACGCGAATTAGATTGCTCGCCCGGCCAAGAGCGCCCGCGCCCGGGTGAACTCGCGGCAGCGGGCAAGGCCGGGCCAGGCCACCAGCGAGGCCGTCTTGTCAGCTCCGAAGCCGGGCGCGAGCGCCAGTACCTCGGCGTGCAGGCCGGGATAGGGGCCAGGACCCGGGCGGAGCAGGGCATCAAGGCGGCCGGCGAGAAGGTCGGCCACGTCGTCGGTCGTCACCGCCCGCACGTAATCCGGCGGGCGCTTCGTGCCGGCCAGACGGGCGAGCAGGCGGCCGGGTTCGTCACTCAGGGCCGGCGAGATGCCGAGGCGGAGCGGCTTCGTCTTCAGGGCCTTCGCGACCGTGTCGCTGGCCTTCGACAGGCGCTCGAAGGCGTCCGCCACTTCCGGCAGCAAGGCCTCGCCCTGTGCGGTGAGGATCAGGCTGCGGTGCAGGCGCTGGAACAGCGGCACGCCGAGCGCTTGTTCCAGGTGCTTCACCTGCTGGCTGACGGCGCCGGGCGTGACGGAGAGTTCCATCGCAGCGGCCTTGAAGCTCAGGTGGCGGCCAGCGGCCTCGAAGGCGCGCAATCCGTTCAGGGGCGGCAGGCGATGGCTCATGGGTGCGGGTCCAGGCATGGAGGTGGCGTCAGGATAGGAAAACTCCTCCAAGCCGTCAGGAATAATCGGTTGAGCGGGGCTGGGGCGTGCGGGAGAAGACTGGCCCATGACGCCCCGTGACACAGCCCTGGCCGCCTTCGTGTCCGTAGTTTGGGGGCTGGCGTTCGTGGCGACCCGGTTCGGCTTGGAGGGGTTTACGGCCCCCCAGCTCACCGCGCTGCGCTTCCTGATCGCCTCGGTCCCCGTCCTGTTCGTCGCTCGCCCGGCCGTGCCCTGGCACCTGCTGGTGCTGATCGGACTTATCCTGTTCACCGGCCAGTTCCTCCTGATGTTCCTTGCCTTCCGGCACGGCTTGCCTCCCGGCCTGGCCTCGGTGACGCAGCAGACCCACGTTTTCCTGACCGTGCTGCTGGCCGCCGTGTTGTTCGGCGAACGGCCCACCGCGCGGCAGGGCTTGGGCATGCTCCTGGCGTCGGCCGGGCTGGTGCTGATCGGGCTGACGGTGGGTGCGGACTTGCCCGCGCTCGCGCTGGCCCTTGCGCTCTCGGCAGCGCTGAGCTGGGCGGCCGGCAACCTGCTGTTGAAGCACGTCCGGGGCGTGCCAATGTTCCCGCTCATTGCCTGGTGCAGCCTGGTGCCGCCTTTGCCCATGCTGCTGCTGTCCGCCCTATGGAGGGAGGCATCCCTGCCGGCTGCCGTCGCTGGTGCATCATGGGTCAGCTTGGGCGCCGCGCTTTTCCTGGGTGCTGCCACTCCGGCCTACGCGATCTGGGGTGGGTTGCTGGGCCGCTATCCGGCTGCTGCCGTCGCCCCCCTGGCCTTGTTGTCGCCCGTGACGGGAGTGGTTGTGTCGGCCCTGGTGTTCGGCGAACGGTTCACCCCGCTGCGCTACGCCGGCATGGCCCTGATCCTGGCCGGGCTGGCCGTCATCGTCCTGCGGATGCCTAAGCGCACCGTCACCGTTCCTGTCCCAAGAATGGAGTGATGCCGGTCCCTCAAACGAACGAACCTTGGCTTCGGCAGCTTGCGGCGCTTCAACGCCGTGTTCTCGGAAGTTTACGAGCGCCCTCCGGGCGCCATCAGGCACAGGTGCCTGCCAAGCCACCTATGACGAAACAGGCCCGCCCTTTCCGTCAAACGAAGGTAGGCGGACGGTCAGCTATCGACCTACCACTATCGTTGATCATTTTGTCTAAGCGCGTGCAGCAGCGCCGCACCGGCGCGGATGCCGTTGTGGAAGCACTCAAGCGTCATGTTCTCGTCCGGCGCATGGTTTGCCGCGTCGGCGTTGGCGTAGTTCACAACGAATGCGGGAATGCCGAGGATGCCAGTGAAGGCGTAGCCAGGCAGGCTGCCGAAGCCTGTGGGATACAGCAGCGGCTCCATGCCGTAGGCATCCCGGAGCGCCTGCCGCACCGGCGCGGCCAACGGCGAGGTGAGCGCCGTCTTGGATGGGAACATGCCCTTGTCCAGGGCGACGAACTCCACCTCTGGCGCATGGCGGGCGACGTGCGCCGCCACCTTGGCAAGGATGTCGGCCGGGCGCTGCGCCGCAACGAGGCGAATGTCGCATTTGGCAAATGCTTCGTGTGGCAGCACGGTCTTGGTTCCCGGCCCGGCATAGCCGCCGTGTAGGCCGTTGACCGTCAGCGTCGGATGGAAGCTCAGCCGGTCGTAGAACGGCCGGTCGGCTGGCGCGTCCAAGTGAGCCAGGCCCAGCGAGCGCTTGAACCCGTCGAGGTCGAGCGGAAGCCTCGCCGCCGCGTCCCGCTCCTCCAGGCTGGGCGGCACGATGTCGTCGTGGAACCCGTCTATGGTGATCTGGCCCGCCGGGTCTTTCATCGTCGCGAGCAGGTGGATCAGGGTCCAGATCGGGTTCGGCACCACGCCGCCGAAGTTGCCGGAATGCACGTCGCGCTTGGCGTGGCGTACGCGCAGCTCAAACGACACGACGCCGCGCGAGCCGAACTTGAGGGTGGGCTGCCCAGATGCGTGCATCTGGCCGTCCGCGGTCACGGCCAAGTCGGCGCGCAGCGCGTCTTGGTTGGCTTGGACGAACTCGGCGATGTGCGGGCTTCCGACCTCCTCCTCCCCTTCGAGCAGGAGGACGACGTTGCAAGGCAGCCTGCCATGCACCTTCAGGTGCGCCTCAATGGCGAGTATCTGTGCGAGGTGCTGCCCTTTGTTGTCAGCTACGCCGCGGGCATAGACCCGTCCGTCGCGGACCTGGGGTTCAAAGGGTGGGGTCGTCCAAGCCTCGACCGGATCAGGCGGTTGCACGTCATAGTGGCCGTAGAGCAGCACGGTAGGGAGGTCTGGCGCCTCGTCCCAGCGCGCCAACACCATGGGATGCCCGGCGGTCGGCATTGCCCGGGCGTCAAGCCCAAGCTCAGTCAACATGCGGATCAAGAGGTCAGCGACCTCTTGGATGCCGACGTTATGCGCGCTGATGCTGGGGTGGCGCACATAGTCCAGCAGACGATCAACGTAGGCACCGCGCTGAGTGTCGATGTGGCTGAACACGGCAGCAAGGTCAGAGGGCATCAATGTCGTCCACTGTTGGACACTCGCTCAACGTTCTGAGCTGAGTGACTGGCCCCACACCTAACATCGCTTCTGGAACATATAAAGAACAATCAGCGTAGGCGACGGACTGCCCCGCCCTGTCCGCAAACTCCGGACCTCTCACGGCAAGGCGGGCACTTTGATTGTTGGACGGGGAAACGGACAACTCTGCTTACGCATGCGGCGGCACCCGGGCAGGCGTTGCCCTACATCCGCAGCCCTCGGCGCTGCCCTTCGCGCTCGCCTTCCGCTTCCCGCTGAGCAGCCGCCGCACCGGACCGCTCCCCTGCCTTCATGGCCGCGGTCATCCCGGCCAACTGGTCCAGCGCCGGCCGCTGCTCGGGTGCGACGGATGCCACCATAACTGCCCCTGGGCGGTCGCCGGCCCGCAGCATGGCGCGCACGCCCTCTTCGCCGAACCGCTGCTCCACGGCGGCACCAAAGGCCAGCAGCTCGCCCGCGACCTGCTTGTCAGCCTGCACGGCCCGCCATGCCTCGGCCTGGGCGCGGTCGTCCGTCGCCGTGGCCATGGTGCCGACCGCCGCCTCGGCCGCGGCGGACAGGCGCGGGATGCCGGTCGCGTCCGCCGCGCGCTGCGCCTCCACTCCGGTGCGGTGGCCCCGCTCCGCCCGGGCCTCCGTGCGCTGCGCCGCGTCCCGCTCCGCACGGGCCTTCGCGCCCGCGAACAGCCCCACCTTGCCCCGCAGTTCCCCAAGCTGGTCCGGGTCGGCCGCCAGCCGGGCAGCGGCGCTCGTCCACCCCTGCCGCTTGACTAGCTCGTCCAGGGCCGCCCGGGCGGCGTGCGGGTCGCAGTAGGCGCCTTGCAGGTAGCTCCACCGCGCCTCCCGCTCGCGCTGCACCGCCTTGTCGGCCGCCACCGCCGCCGCGACCTCGCCAGGGCTCGTGCCCCGCCCCAAGCTGTCCCGCCCCTGCCCTGACAGGTCCACGTAGGGCGGTATGAGCCAGCCCTGGGCCGCGGCGGGCACCGTGGCCGCGGCAACCTGGTCCTGGTTCACACGGGACGCTGTGTCCTCGCCCGCACCTGGGTTGCTGCTGTGTACCTGGACAACCGCGCCCGCCGCCGGCCGGGCCGCGTCCACCCGTGCCGCCTCCCCTGCGCCCTGCCCCGCCCCGGCTCGCTGTCGCAGCTCCGGCGCCAGCTCGTCCGCGGTGGCCCACGCCACCGACGCCGCGCGCACCTCGCCCCGGCCCATCTGCCGCGCGAGCTGCCCGGCGTCCCGGGCCACCTCGGTCGAGACGAACACCTGCGCCCCCTCGCGCTGCCGCGTCAGCGCCACGTAGCTCGCCGCCGCACGCCAGTGGTGCGTGTGCAGCAGGTACGTGTGGTCCAGCGTCTTGCCCTGCCCCTTGTAGATCGTCCCCGCGTAGCCGTGCCGGAAGCCCTCGAACTCCGCCGCCGCCCATGTGACTTCCCGGCCCTGTGCGCCCGCCGCCGAGTCCAGCCGCGCCGTCACCTGCCCCGTGTGCGCGTCGAGGCCCGTGAT
>CAXSEX010000293.1:0-6063 GCA_964236415.1 uncultured Acetobacteraceae bacterium
GCCTCGCCGACCGCGGGTGCCCGCACCAGCGACCGCAGGAATGCGTAGGCGCGCGGGCGCGGTCCCATGGCGGTCGGCAGGGGACCGCGCCAGGTGGGCGCCAGCAGCACCACCCGCCGCCATAAGCCCGGGTGCCGCCAGCCGAGGGCGAGCGCATAGCCGCTCGCGTGCCCCGCCGCGGCCACGGCGGGGCACGCAGGCATCACGGCGGCGCAGAAATCGGCCAGGAAACGTTCATAGAGCGCCGGCCCGTAGCCGAGCCGGCCGCGGGTCGAGGCCCCGAAGCCGGGCCAGTCCAAGAGGGTGCAGGCGAAGCCGGCCACGGCCAGCCGGGACGCGAGCGGACGCATCTCCTCGCGGCTCGACACCGTGCTGAACGCCGGCAGCAGCAATACCGGCGTGCCAGTGGTGCCCAGGACTTCGTAGGCCGCCTCGACCGGCCGCCCCTGCCAGGCCCAGGGGAACCGCCGCATGGCCCCGGCGCTCAAGCGCACGGGACGGTGCGGCCGTCCCCCGTTTTGCAGGTGTCAGTCTTGCAGGGGCCGCAGATGCCCGTCAGCTCGACCGTCCGCCGGTCGAGCGCGAAGCCGAGCCGGTGGCCGAGGCTTTCCGTCGCGGCGGTCATCCGCTCATCCTCGGCCTCCACGACGGAGCCGCACTGCCGGCAGATCAGGAACTGCACGGCATGGGGGTGCTCCGGATGGTCGCAGGCGATGAAGGACCGGGTCGTTTCCAGCCGGTGCACCAGGCCGTGCTCCACCAGGAAGTCGAGGCAGCGGTAAACGCTGGCCGGGGTGACGGACGCATCCTCCGGACGCAGCAGGTCGCGCAGCTCGTAGGCGGACAGCGGGCGCCTGCCGTCCACCAGCTTGCCCAGCACGGCCCGGCGCTGCCGCGTCATCCGCCCGCCGCGCCGCCGGCAGATCGCCTCCAGCCCATCGAGGGTGCCGGCCTCTGGCGTGACGGTCATCGCAGGCTCCTCCTCACGGTCGCGCCTCGGTCAATCGCACCCTGCACTTGGCATCGCCGGGCCGGGTCCGGAAGGCCGCGCGGCCGGCAGGTTAGCACAGGGCGGCCCGCAGCGCCGCAAGGCAGCGCGCCACGTCGCCCTCGTCCGCCCAGACATGCGGGCTGAGCCGCAGCCCGCCCAGCCGGTCGCTGACGAATACCTTGTCCTCGCGCAGCCGCCCGATCAGGCCCGCCGGCAGGCCGCCGGGCACGCGCAGGCCGAGGATATGCGGGGACCGCAGCGAGCGCGGCGCAACGGGCAGGCCCATGGCAGCGGCGCCCTCCGCCAGCCGGTCGGTCAGCGCCCGCAGCCGCGCCGCCACGGCCGGCACGCCCCAGCCGGCCACCAGCTCCATCCCGGTCGCGGCCATGGGCAACGCCACGCCATCGTTACGCTCGCCCTTGTCGTAGCGCCGGGCGCCGGCGGCGGGACGCTGGTTGCCGGCGTTCTCCTCCAAGGGCAAGCCGCCCTGCCGATGCGGCGCGGCGTAGAGGAAGGCGACGCCGTAGGGGCCGAGCGTCCATTTGTAGGTCGGGAACGCCAGGAAGTCGGGCCGCAGCCGGGCCACGTCGAGCGGCACCGCGCCCACCGCCTGCGTCGCGTCCACCACCAGCGCGGCCCCGGCGGCGCGGACCGCAGGCGCCAGGCGTTCGAGGTCGATGACCGAGCCGTCCGACCAGTGCAGCGGCGTGAGCGTCGCAACGGCCAGCGGCAGCGCGCCCGGCCGGGCGATGGCGTCCAGCAGCGCCGCGGTCCAATCCCCGTCACCCGGCCGCGGCACCGCTTCCACGAGGAGGCCGCGCTCTGCGGCCAGCCGGTCCCAGGCGAGGCATTGGGACGGGAACTCGTCCACGACGCGCAGGATGCGCCCGCCCGGCGCCGGCGCGATGTTGCGCGCGGCGGTGGCGACCGCGTGGCTCACCGAGCCGACGATGGCGATGTCGTCCGCCTCCGCGCCAATCAGCCGGGCCGCCGCCGCCCGCGCCCGCTCCGCCCAGGCCGCGTCCTCGTCGCGCGCGTGCGCCCAGGGCCGGCTTTTCGCCAGGATGCCGGCCTCGCCCGCGGCGCGCACCGGGCGGGGCAGCGGCGACCAGGCGGCGGCGTCCAAGTAGCTCACGTCGTCCGGCAGTTCGAACAGGTGGCGCTGGCAGGCGAGCGGTTCGACGGTGTGCATGGCGCCCGAGGCTGCAACGGGTCGCCCGGAACAGGCGACCCCCACCTTCCGCGCTCAGGCCAGGTCCAGCGCACCGAGGACCCGGCCGATGCGGCGCTGCGCGTCCTCGGGCAACGGCAGGATCGGGCGCGGCGGGGCGACGCGGCACAGGCCCAGCAGGTTCACCGCCGCATAGGTGACGCGCAGGCTGCTGAACGCGGCGAACAGGTCCCACAGCGGCTGCAACCGTGCATTCAGCGCCCGGGCCTCGTCGGCGTGCCCGGCCTCGACGGCGGCGACGACGGACATGCAGGCCGCCGGGAACAGCCCGCCCGCGACGCTGTGCCACGCATCCCCTCCGGCCAGCATCGCCTCGGCCGCGTGCCAATCCACGCTGTAGCCCAGGGAGAAGCCCGGGGAGGCCGCGGCGCGCAGGGCGTGGAGACCGCCGGGCAAGGCGCTGGCGTCCGGGGCCGGGTTCTTCACCGCGCAGATGTGCGGCACCCGGCTCAAGCGCGCGATCAACTTGTCGCTGAAGGTGAAATGGGTGGTGCCGGGGTTGTTGTAGATGCAAAGCGGCAGGCCCACCGCCTCCGCGACGGCGGCAAAGTGCGTGAACACCTCCTCGTCGGTGAGCGGCGCGTAGGACACCGGCGCCAGCAGCACGGCATCGGCCCCGGCGCCCTTCGCATCCTGCCCCAGGCGCACCGCCTCGTCGGTGCGCAGCGCCCCGATCCCGACCATGACGGGCACCTGGCCCCCCACCTGGTCCACGGCGGCCTCGACGGCCCGGCGCCGCTCGGCGCGCGTCAGATACGGGTAGGTGCCGGTGCTGCCCAGCAGCCCAACCGAGCCGACCCTGGCTTCAGCGAGCCGCTTGAGCAGCACCCGCAAGGCATCGGCATCGACCCGCCCCTGCTCGTCCGCCGGGGTGATGGGGAAGGCGGACAGGCCTTGGAACAATGCCATGGGTCAGCGCGCGGCCTGCGCCCGGGTGGCGATCCGCCTCATGTCGGGCAGGAAGGCGGTCAGCAGCCCAATCGCCGGCAGGAAGGCGCACAGCGCATACACATGCTCGATGCTGGTCGCGTCCGCCAATTTCCCCAGCACTGCGGCCCCAAGCCCGCCCATGCCGAAGGCGAAGCCGAAGAACAGGCCGCCGACCAGGCCCACGCGCCCGGGCAGCAGGTCCTGCGCATAGACCAGGATGGCCGAGAACGCGCTCGCCAGGATCAGCCCGATGGGCACGGTCAGGATCGTCGTCCACAGCAGGTTCGCATGCGGCAGCGCCAGGGTGAACGGCAGCACGCCGAGGATCGACCCCCAGATCACCCGCTTGCGCCCGAACCGGTCGCCGAGCGGCCCGCCGACCACGGTGCCGACCGCGACCGATCCCAGGAACACGAACAGCAGCAGCTGCGCCGTATCAACCGCCACGCCGAAGTGCTCGATCAGGTAGAAGGTGTAGTAGGTGCTCAAGCTCGCCATGTAGAAGTACTTCGAGAATATCAGCAGCAGCAGGATCGCCACGGAGGCGACCACCCGTGCCCTGGACAGCAGCAGCCCAACTGGGACCGCCGGCGGTGCGCGGCGGCGCTCCGTGACCCGGCTGCGATACCAGCGCCCCACCATTGCCAGCACCGCCATCGCCACCAGCGCCAGGATCGAGAACCAGGCGATGCTCGACTGCCCGCGCCGCACCACCACGAAGGCAGCCAGCAGCGGCCCGATTGCCGAGCCGGCGTTGCCGCCCACCTGGAACACCGACTGCGCCAGGCCGTGCCGCCCGCCCGACGCCATGCGGGCGACGCGGGACGACTCCGGGTGGAACACCGCGGAGCCGAGGCCGATCAGCCCCGCCGCCAGCAGGATGGTCCTGAAGCTCCCCGCCACCGACAGCAGCAGCAGCCCGGCCAGCGTCGAACCCATGCCCACGGCCAGCGAGAACGGCATCGGGCGCCGGTCGGTGACCACGCCCACCACCGGCTGCAGCAGCGACGCCGTTAGATAGAAGGTAAGCGAGATCAAGCCGATCTGGCCGAAGTCGAGCGAGAACTTCGCTTTCAGGATGGGATACACCGCTGGAACCAGCGACTGCATGAGGTCGTTCAGGAGGTGCGACAGGCTGATTGCCAGCAGGATGCCGGTCGCCAGGTTGGCCCGGGGAAGGGCCGGCACTGTCGCCAGCGTGCTCGGATCGGTCGATGTCTGGCTCATGCTGTCCTGCGATATGTTTGGGCCATCATACTCCGGGACGCGCCGGCGGCGGCGGGAGTTCCCGGCATGGCTCCCATGCCCCGCCGCCCCACGGGCCAGAGCCGCCCTTCTAAGGGCCGCTCCCGGGCGCCGGCCGCAGCCAGCCTTGCGCAACGGCATCCGCGAACACGGCCTCTGCCGCATCCCACAGCGCCGGGGAGCCTTCTGCGATGCGCCGGGTGAGGCTGCGCTCGCGGGTTTCGTCCACCCCGTAGTCCGTCCAGGTGCCGCCGCCGACCGCGTGGTTCAGCAGGATGGGCTGCAGGCGGTCGAGCGCCTTCGCGAACTTGGCGTCCGGCGTCGTCGCCGCCTCGAACTCCTCCCACAGCCCGCGCAGCTCCCGCGCCTGGTCAGGCGGGAGCAGGCCGAAGACCACGTCGGCGGCAAGCTGCTCGCGCCCGGCTTGACCGGCGGCGCCCACGGCGTCGAACAGCGGCGTGTCGCCGCACTCGATCTCCACCAGGTCGTGCAGGATCAGCATGCGCACCACGCGCCAGGCGTCCACCTCGCCCACCGCCCATTCCTTGAGCACCAAGGCGAACAAGGCGAGGTGCCACGAGTGCTCGGCCGTGTTCTCCCGCCGGGACCCGTCGGCGATGCGGCTGCCGCGGATCACCGATTTCAGGCGGTCGGCTTCCAGCAGGAACCCAAGCTGCTGCGCCAGCCGCCCATCCAGGCCGGCACGCCACGCATATGACATCATCGCCCCAACTCCGTCCCGCGGCCCGGCCCCGGCGTCATGTTCTGCCCAGGCGGCGGAATGCCCGCGGAAGAACAGGGCGCCTGTTAACCCGATATACATCGCTGCATGACATCCTTGCACCAGAGCGGGCGATTGCGCGCAAGGTGAATGAACCCATGGCGCTGTCTTCCGTGCCGCTCCCCTTTTACGGCCAGCTCCCGTATGGCTACCAGCCTTCGGGGCAGGTTTCATCTCCGGCCGGCAGCGCCTCCTCGTCGTCGAGCAAGCCGGCCTCGGCAAGCCCGGGCAGCCCGACCGACATCGTTGATATCCGCAGCAGCCGCAGCGGGACGTTCACGGCCGCCGCCAGCGACCTGTTCTCGCTTAGCGACCTCTACACCGCGACCGCGCCGGCGGGCAGCACGGTGGCCGGCTACAAGGTGGCGCTGCGCAGCAGCCAGGACCCGTCCAACGACAGCCGGCTGATGCTCGGCGACAAGGACGTGACCGGCCAGCTCAGCTTCACCGCCGACGAGTTCAGCCGCCTGCACTTCAAGGCCGGGCCAACCGGCAGTCAGCAGGATCTTGTCGTCGTGGCGCAGCTCGGCACCCGTTTGGCCGACGGTACGCTGTCCAACGTGATCGACAGCCCAGCGGTCCAGATCACCGCGAACGTCACCGGCACCCGCTCCATCAACGCCGTGGGCGCGCTGCTGACCCAGGCGAAGGGCGCCGAAGCCAACTTCGTCAACACGGCCCAGGAAGCCAGCATCTTCACCGGCTTTGGCAAGGCGCGCCCGGGCCTCAGCACCGTGGGCAACCTGTCTGCCGCCGCCAGCGACCTGTTCTCGCTTAGCGACCTCTACACCGCGACCGCGCCGGCGGGCAGCACGGTGGCCGGCTACAAGGTGGCGCTGCGCAGCAGCCAGGACCCGTCCAACGACAGCCGGCTGATGCTCGGCG
>CAXSEX010000294.1:0-6062 GCA_964236415.1 uncultured Acetobacteraceae bacterium
GTGACGCACTGCCCGTGCAGCAACCAGCTGCTCGCCTCCGGCACCTGCCCGGTCTGCGCGCTGGAAGCGGCCGGGGTGCCGGTCGGCCTGGGCGTGGACGGCTCGTCCTCGAACGACGGGTCGAACCTGATGCAGGAGGTGCGGGCGGCGCTGCTGCTGCAGCGCGGGGCGAACGGCATCGGCGCGGTGAGCCACCGCGACGCCCTGCGCTGGGCCACGGATGGGTCTGCCGACTGCATCGGCCGGCCGGAGCTGGGGCGCATCGCGGTGGGTGCTGCGGCGGACCTGGCGCTGTTCACGCTGGACGAACTGCGGTTCTCCGGCGCGGGGGATCCGCTGGCGGCGGTGGTGATCTGCGGCGCGTCCCGGGCGGACCGGGTGATGGTGGCCGGGCGCTGGGTGGTGGAGGACGGTTGCATCCCGGGGCTGGACGTGGCCGGGCTGATGCGCCGGCACGGAATGGCGGCACGGCAGCTTGCGGCTCCATAGGCGCTTTCCGCCCGAAAATTAGGCGTTCCGGCCCATCACGCGACGAGAACGCCTGTGATTCTGCCTATTGCATAAATTTAGGGCAGCTTGTGTTGCTTTGGTGCCAAGCCGTCGCTCCGCCTACCCAAGGGGTGGGCCTGGAGGCGTCTCCAAACTGACACTCACGATCCTGGCATGGTGCTTGCTGTCTCTTTTGCGAGAGCAAGCAACCGTTTCGGAGATGAGTGACAATGACACACGGCTGGAAGGCGGCAGCGGCAGCCTTGGCACTGATGGCGCTGGCGCCCGGTGAGGCCCTCGCCTGGGGAATCGATTTCCAGGACACCTACCTCAGCATCCGCTACCTCCCGGAAGACAAGCAGCCGGGCTATCGCAAGGACGTCAACGAGGTCGCCGGCAACATCTCCTATGCGAATAGCTGGACCTACGGCTCCAACTTCGCGAGCATCGACTTCGAGGATTTCAGCTACCGCGGCGACCCGGCCAACAGCGTCACTGGCCGCGCCGATTCCAACTCGGCCGAGGTGTATGGGGTATTCCGCTCGGTGGTGAGCGGCAACAAGGTCACGGGCAGCGACATGTTCCGGTTCGGCCCGATCCGCGACATCGGCCTGCTGGTCGGCTTCGACTTCGACACGCAAAACGATGCGTTCGCGTCCTACAAGAAGCTGATCACGTTCGGGCCGCAGTTCTCCATCAACCTGCCGCGCGGCTTCCTCAACATCACCCTGGGCCTGTCGAAGGAGTGGGACACCAACGGCTTCCTGCAGAACGGCAACGGCACCAACTTCAGCCCGGCGTTCACCATCGAGACCGCCTGGGCCTTCCCCTTCGCCATCGGCCCCGTGCCCCTCAACTTCACCGGCTTCGCCAACCTGATCACCCCGAAGGGCAAGGGCGCCACGGGCGATTTCAACCACGGGACCGAAATCCTGCTGCACCCGAAGCTGATGGTCGATGTCGGGGAACTGCTCGGCTACACCCCGAAGAAGATCGAGGCCGGCGTCGGCTACGAGTACTGGCACAACAAGTTCGGCGACGTGCCGCGCTACGTGCCGGGGACGGAGCAGAACTCCGTGTTCGTCGAGGTCGGCTACCACTTCTGACAACTGGCCGGCCCGGCGCAACCGCCAACGTTTGCCGGCGTTGGGACGCATTGATTCACCATGAGGCTTGGGCCTGCGCCTGCTTCACTGCGAGAAGGATTTCCGATGCCGGTCAAACTGCTATGGGCGACAGCCCTAGCCTTCGTCTTGTCCAGCGGCCTTGCCTTTGCCCAGAACGGCGACCAGACGGCCCGCAGTCCCGTCACGGGCGACTCCGTCCGCAAGACACAGAACAGCATGAGCCGCGCCTCAAGGCGCGCGGCGAACATCGCCCGGTCCGACAAGCAGGCGCCGGGCACGGAGAACGGCAACCAGCCGGACCGCGCCTCGGCCGGCGGCGGGGCGCGCTGACCCGGCTGCGGCCTGCGGTGTTTGGGGCGGAGCGGCCGGCGTGACGGCGGAGTCCGACGCGGCGGCCGTGCCGTCAGCTGCAACCATCGCCGCCGCGGAAAGCCTGCTCGGCATCCACTACACGGACGCGGAACGCGCGTTGATGGCGGACAACCTGCTCGCGCAGACGGAGCTTGCGCTGCGGCGGCGCGCGGTGCCGCTGCCGGCGACGCTGGCGCCCGCCACCCGCTTCGACCCGCGCCTGCCGGGGTACGCCCTGCCGCGGGAGCATGGGCTGCACCTGTCCAGCGACGCCCCGGCGATGCCAGGCGACGACGCCGCCATCGCCTACGCGCCGATCACCCACCAGGGCGCCTGGCTCCGCCGCGGCCAACTGACCGCCGCGCGGCTGGCCGACATCTACCTGACCCGCATCGCCGCCATCGGCCCGCGGCTTGAATGCTTCGCCGCCGTGACGGCGGACGCTGCCCGCGCCCGCGCGGCGGAACTGGACGGGATGGCCCGGCGTGGCGAGTGGCTCGGTCCGCTGCACGGCATCCCTTACGGCATGAAGGACATCATCGATACCGCGGGCGTCGAAACCGCCTGGGGCGCGGAGCCGTATCAGGGGCGGGTGCCGGCGGAGGACGCGCACGTCACGGCCCTGCTGCACGAAGCCGGCGCGGTGATGCTGGGCAAGACGACGGTGGGCGCGCTCGCCTACGGCGACATCTGGCATGGCGGGCGCACCCGCAACCCGTGGAACACCGAGGAAGGGTCGAGCGGGTCGAGTGCCGGCTCCGCCTCGGCAACCGCCGCCGGGCTGGTGGGCTTTTCCATCGGCACGGAAACGCTGGGTTCCATCGTCGCGCCCTCGACGCGCTGCGGCACGACGGGGCTGCGCCCCACCTTTGGCCGGGTGTCGCGCCGGGGGGCCATGGCGCTGTGCCCGTCGCTCGACAAGATCGGGCCGATCTGCCGGACCGTGGAAGATGCGGCGCTGGTGCTCGACGCGATCCGCGGCGCCGACCCGCTGGACCTTGCGCAGATTGATGTGCCCTTCGGCTGGGACAGCGCGCGCCCGGCGGCCGGGCTGCGGCTTGGCTACGTCGAGGCGGACTTCGCCGAAGGGCACGAGATGGACCGTGCGGCGCTGCGGGCCGCGGGCGACCTGGGATTGGAACTGGTTCCGCTGGCCCGGCCCGACCTGCCCTACGACACGCTGATGGGCGTGCTGTATGCCGAGGCAGCCGCCTCCTTCGAGGCGTTGACGCTGTCGGACCGCGACGATGCCCTAACCTGGCAGGCGAAGGAGGCTTGGCCGAACGCCTTCCGCAAGGCGCGCTTCCTGTCCGCGGTGGACCATGTGCAGCTTGACCGGTTCCGCTCCATGGTCATGCAGGTGACGGCCGAGATGTTCCGCGGCGTGGACGCGGTGATCGGGCCGAGCCAGGTCGGCCCGATGCTGGTCATCACCAACTTCACCGGGCACCCCTGCCTGTGCCTGCCCACCGGGCTGCAACGCGCCCATACCCGCGGGATGCTGTCGCTGGCGCGCGCCCGGCTGGATCTTGGTGAGGAGAAGGCGGGGAGCGAGGAAGCCGGGCCGCTGCACGACGTGCCCCACACGGTCTGCCTTTGGAGCGGGCTGTTCGACGAGGCGGGGGCGCTGACCGTGAGCCTGGCGCTGGAGCGCCGGTTCGGCTACGCCGCGCACCGCCCGCCGGTCGGCTGAGGGAGCCCGCCTAGCTGTCGAGCAACTCCTTCAGCTTGGCGTCGATGAAGGCCACGTCGGCCGGGTTGGTGCCGGGTCCGCCGGCGAAGTGGCCCCAGACCGAGGGGATCGGGATCAGCCGGGCGTTCGGCATGTGCGCCACCTCGAACTCGCTGTCCTCCGGCGGGAAGTAAAGGTCGGTCTGGCCCGGCATGACGAAGGCCTTCGCCTTGATCGCGCCGAGGGCGCGGCGCAGGTCGCCGCCGTACAGCTCGTTCGCGCCGATGTCGCCGTGCTGCCAGGTCCACAGCATCGCCAGCAGGTTGTTGGCGTCCTTGGGCAAGAAGAAACCCTCCCAGAACGCCACCAGGAAATCCTCCAAGGAGGAGTAGCCGAGCGCCGTCAGGTCCAGTTCCTGCCGGTAGAACGCCTGGGAGAAGCCCCAGCCGGCATACACCCGCGCCATCGCGCGCAGCCCGGTTTCGGGCTTGCTCTTGTACCAGCCGCCGGCAAAAGCCGCGTCGGTCGTGAGCGCCGCCTTGACGCCTTCCAGGAAGACGAAGTTGTGCCGCGAGCACTTGGCCGAGCCGCAGAACGGCGCGATGCGCTCCACCATGTCGGGGTAGAGCGCGCCCCAGTGGAAAGTTTGCAGCGCGCCCATCGACCAGCCCACCACCAGCCGCACCCGCTCGATGCCGAACGTCTCGGTGACCAGCCGGTGCTGCGCGCGCACGTTGTCGCAGGCGGTGACGTGCGGGAAGCGCGGGCCGTTATATGGCTCCGGCGTGTTGCTGGGCGAGGACGACAGGCCGTTGCCGAGCATGTTGGGGATGATGATGAAATACTTGCCGGGGTCGAGCGCCATGCCCGGCCCGACCAGCCACTCGTTGTCGTAGTGCTGGCCCGAGTACCAGGTGGGATAGACCACCACGTTGTCTTTTGCCGGGTTCAAGGCGCCAAAGGTCTTGTAGGCCATCTGGCAGCCGCGGATCGTGGCGCCGCCTTGCAGGCGCACGTCGCCCAGGTCTTGGATCGCGTAGTCCATCGCACATCGCCTCCGTTGCTTGACCGCCCTGGGACCGTGGCGGAACATCCAGGCGGGTCAGTGGCCGATCATCCAGGGCCGCGCGGCCGGGCTGCTCTTGGCGGGAACGGCTTCCGCCGAGAGTGTCCGGCTGCGCGGCTTGCAGCACCCGCACGACGAGGGGTGCGCGCCCCCGGACCGCTTCGGCGCGTCCGCGCTGCGCTCGTTGGTGGCAAAGGCGTTGCGCCGCCCGGCATCCATGCCGGACAGGCGCGGGGCGGACAGCAGCACCCGCGGCGCCGGGCCGCCGCACCCGGCGCAGGGGTGCGGTGCCTGGAACTCCGCCATCGGACGGATCGCCTCGAATGGGCCGCAACGGGGACAGTCGTACTCGTAGGTGGGCATGGCGAAATCATAGGTCCGGGGCGAGCGGCATGTCCACGCCGCCCTTGATGCCGCCGCTCGGCCCGTCGGCGCCGGGGTTGATGTCGAAGTCGAAGATCTCGGTCGGCAGCCACAGGGTCGCGCAGGAGTTGGGGATATCGACCACGCCGCTGATGTGCCCCTGCACCGGGGCGGTGCCCAGGATCGAGTACGCCTGCGCCCCGGAGTAGCCGAACTTCTTCATGTACTCGATGGCGTTCAGGCAGGCCTGGCGGTAGGCGACGTTCACGTCGAGGTAATGCTGCTCGCCGGCCTCATCGACCGAGATGCCCTCGAAGATGAGGTAGTCCGTGTAGTTCGGCTTGATGACGCTCGGCTTGAAGATCGGGTTCTTGACGCCGTACTTTGCCATGCCTCCCTTGATCAGCTCGACCTTCAGGTGAATCCAGCCCGGCATCTCGATGGCGCCGCAGAAGGTGATCTCGCCGTCGCCCTGGCTGAAGTGCAGGTCGCCCATGGAGAGGCCGGCGCCGGGCACATAGACCGGGAAGTACACCTTGGCGCCGCGCGACAGGTCCTTGATGTCGCAGTTGCCGCCATGCTCGCGGGGCGGCACGGTGCGGGCGCCGGTCGCCGCGGCGGCGGCCTTCGCCTCGCCTTTCAGCCGGCCCATGTGCGCGGTCGGCGCGAAGGGCGCGTTGGCCAGCGGCGGCACCCGGTCCGGGTTGGTCGCGATCAGCCCGGTTTCCCGCCGGTTCCAGGTTTCCAGCAGCTTCGGGTCCGGCAGGCAGCCGATCAGCCCCGGGTGGATCAGCCCGGCGAACCGCACGCCCGGCACGTGGCGCGACTTCGCGAACATGCCCTCGAAGTCCCAGATCGACTTCTGCGCTTCCGGGAAGTGGTCGGTCAGGAACCCGCCGCCGTTCTTCTTGGAGAAGAAGCCGTTGAACCCCCAGGCGTTGTGCGGGAACGCGCCGATGTCGAGGAAATCGACCACCAGCAGGTCGCCCGGCTC
>CAXSEX010000295.1:0-6060 GCA_964236415.1 uncultured Acetobacteraceae bacterium
GGTGGGCGCCGGGGTGGGGCTGGCGCTCGCCCGGCCAAAGTAGGGTGCGGGCCGGCGTGCGCCCCAGCCCGGCGGGCGCCGCGCCCAGCCGCACCACGATGGGCCGGTGGTCGGACGCCTGGCGGGACAGCGCCTCCGCGCCCGTGCAGACCAGCCCGCGCACCAGGCAGCGGTCGATGCGCAGCGGCAGCATCTCGCCCGCCACGTGCGTCGGCTCCCGCGGGCCGACATCGCGGAACCCCGGCAGCAGCGCCGGGCCGACCAGGTTGAAGTCGCCCAGCACCGCCGCCCGCGGCGGCAGGCTGCTGGCAATGGTGCGCAACTGCCGGCGGTTCAGCAGTTGCCCGTGCGACAGGTGAACGTTGGCGACCGAGAAGGTGCCGAGGTCGATCAACTGGCACACCCGCTCGAACATCGCCCCGGCCGGCAACTCCACCACGATGGGCGGCGGCAGCGGCACCGGACTCCACATCGCCAGCCCGTGGATGCGGCCCGGCAGCAGCACCCGCCAGTAGCAGCCGCCGATCCGGTCCGGCAGGGCGTCGATGCGCTGGGTGGCCTCCTGCATCAGCAGCAGGTTCGGCTGCTCCCGCCGGGCCAGGCGCACCACGTCCTCCAGGCTGGCCCCGGTCAGCCGCAGCAGGTTCCAGCTCACGATCTTGGCGAGCGGGCCGCGCGTCGGCTGGGTGGCGAAGGTGCGGCGTGGCCCGCGGAACAGCATGGTTCAGCCTCCCTGGGGTTCGGACGTCAGGCCGGCGTCGGGCAGGTCGGGGCCGGTGCGCAGGCGCCACGCGCGCACCAGCAGGGTCACGCCGGCCCACGCCGCGACGACCGCGATGGGCACCGTGAGCAGGCGCGGGACGAGCACGGCCGCGGCGGCGAGCGCCAGCAGGAGTCCGGCCGCGGCGGCCATGACCCGCGCCTCCGCCGGGCCGAGCGCCCGGTGGTTGGTGAGCGCGGCGCTGACGGCGCTGCCCAAGCCCACGGCGCCCGCGGCCAGGCGGCCCGGGCTGCCGCGCCGCGCCTGCCGCCGCCGGGGATGCGGCGCCGTGGAATGCACCCGGCCCAGATCCAGCACGATCTCGGTCGCGTTCTGCAAGTCGGCCTCGAACATCGCCTCCATCTCGGCCGCGAACGCCCCGTCCTCGATGGCGACGTCGAGTTCCCAGTTGCCGAGCCAGCTCGCGAGGTTCAGGTTGCTCGATCCGATGCGCGACCACCGGCCATCCGCCACGGCGGTCTTCGCGTGCAGCATGGGGCCGTTCCACTCGAACACCCGGATGCCCGCGTCGAGCAGCGGGCGGTACCCGGCCCGCGACAGCGCCTGGGCCACCGGGATGTCGGACGCGCCCGGCACCAGGAGCCGCACGTCCACCCCGTCCATCGCCGCGTCGCACAGGGTGCGGACATAGGCGGTCGTGCCGACGAAGTAGGCGTCGGTCAGCCAGAGCGACCGCCGGGCCATCCCGGCGATGAGCTGGTCGAACCGGTAAAGCCCCATCGTGTTGGGCTTGCTGGCGATCACCCGCAGCGTGACCTGGCCCGGCCGCGCCTGCACGTCTGCCTCCGGCGGCGGGTCGGGAGGGGTTGCGGCCAGATCGGGCGGCTGCCCGCCCGCGTGCGACCAGCTTTCGGCAAACGCCGCTTGGAGGTCGGCCAGGGCGGGGCCTTGGAGGGCAATGCCGGTGTCGCGCCAAGGGGGCACCCGGCGCGAAGGGTCGCCGACCCATGCGTCGCCCACGCACAGCCCCGCGACGAAGCCGATCTCGCCATCGACGCTCACGGTCTTGCGGTGGTTGCGGCTCAGCCAGCCGAACGGGCTGTCGAGCCGGGGCCGGTTGAAGCAGCGCACCTCCGCCCCGGCGGCGCGGAGGTCGCGCCAGAAGCCGCGCGGCACCTGGCGGAAGCTGCCCATCCAGTCATACAGGACGCGGACCGCGACGCCCTCCCGCGCCTTGGCGGACAGGGCGGCGGCGAACTTCCGGCCGACCGCGTCGCCGCGGAAGATGTAATTCTCGAAATGGACGGACCGCCGGGCGCCAGCGATGGCGTCCAGCCACGCCGCGTAGTTCTCCGCCCCGTCCCGCAGCAGGCGCACGGCATTGCCCTGCACCGGCGCCGTGCCGGCGACGCGGGAAAACAACTGCTCGGCCGCCAGCCGCTCCACCGGGCGGCTGGCGGGCTGGGGACGGGACTCGGGCTGCGATGCGCGCGGACGCAGCAGCTTGCCGGTCCGCAGCATGCGGACGGCCCGGCCAAGCCTGCCGCGCCCGCTCAGCCGCTGCGCCATCGCCGGGTCGGCCCTATCGGGCAGCAGCGCTCCAAGTCAGCCGCAGAACCTGGAGACGTCGGCAATCAATCCTCGTCCAAGGCCATGCTTACTGGACTTGCGATGTCCCCACGTTGCCCTGCGGCAGCGGCGCCGGAAAGGCCATGCTGCCGGTGTCGGTGGGCCGGCGGCGCCTGCCAACGCTTGTGCTGCCGACCTGGCCCTGCGGCTCCGGAGCCGGGTAAGCCATGTTGCCGGTGTCGGCCGGCTGGCGCCCGCTGGCCGCCGTGCTGCCGATCTCGCCCTGCGGCTGCGGGGCCGGATAGGCCATGTTGCCGGTGTCGGTCGGCCGGGACGCCTGGGATTGCTGCGGCGCGCTCGTGCAGCCGGCGAGCGCCAGGCCGGCAGCCGCCGCACAGGCCAAAGCTGAAACCTTCATCAGAACATCCTCCAATAGGTGCACGCGGGATGACCTCCGGCGCGCTATGAACGCAGCGACTGCCATAACCCATATCCGCGCCGCGAGTTACCCTCAAAATTGGCCCGGCGCCGATTCGCCGCTCCCGCCATGCGCCCCGCCCGGCCGCGCCGCCCCGGGTTCCCCATCGGCAACAAGGGGGGAACGTTTCGTGGGGCCGTCCTGGACATCAACGTAAGGCAGCCCAAAGCTCCTACCCTGGCCAGCGAAGAGAAGTTGAGATCAATACGTAATGATCAGCAGCGATGAAGTCAAAGGCGCCCGCACCGTCGTGGTCGTCATCGGCGCCCGCAGTGGCACGTCCGCGTTGGCGGGCACGCTCGGGCTGCTCGGCTGCACCCTGCCGAAACGCCTCATGGGCGCGCGCAGCAGCAACGAGAAGGGGCACTTCGAGCCTGCGGTCATCGCCCACCTGCACGACAGCCTGCTCGCCGAGGCCGGCAGCGCCTGGGACGATTGGCGGCCGTTCCCGCCGGGCTGGTACGACACGGCGGCCTGCCCGGAGTACATGGGCCGGCTGCAGGCTGCGTTCACCGAGGACTACGGCGACTTCCGCCTTGCCGTGCTGAAGGAGCCGCGCATGGGCCGCCTGCTCCCGCTTTGGTGGCGGCTGCTCGGGCGGATGGGCGCGCGGGCCGCCCCGGTGTTCATCTACCGCGACCCGATGGAGGTGGCGCAATCGCTTGCCGCCCGGGACGCCTCGACCTTGCAGCACGGCCTGCTTTACTGGCTGCGCAACCAACTCGACGCCGAGAACTCCACCCGCGGCATGCGGCGCAGCTTCGTGGTGTTCGATGAGCTGCTGGAAGATTGGCGCAAGCTGGCGGCCCGCCTCGAAACGGAGCAAGGCGTCCGCTTTCCCAGGCTGGACGCGGCGGGCGCCGAAGTGGATGCGTTCCTTGAGCTGCGCCTCCGTCATCAGCGCAGGCTCGTCCCGGCCACTGCCGGCGCCGACGTGCTGACCGACTGGACGGAGGCGGTCTTCGCCGTGCTCAACGCCCTCCGGGCCGACCCCGCCGACCCGGCGGCGCTGCGGGAGCTTGACGGCATCCGCGCCGCCTTCAACCGCCACGTCCGCAGCCGTGTCCTGGATGACGCGGCGGCGCGGGAGGCCGGGCTGATCTTGTCGTAGCCCCAGGACGCTGCGGGCTGGCCCGCGGCGCCGGTCAGGGTTCCGGCAGCAGCCGGCCCGTCCACCCGGCCCGCCGGATCAGCCTGGCGCCGACAACCGCAACGCTGCCGTGCGGGTCAGCCTCCGCCATCGCTCAGCGCACGCCGAGCAGCTCGACATCGAAGATCAGCGTGGCATTCGGCGGGATCACGCCGCCAGCCCCGCGCGCGCCGTAGCCTTGGTCGGGCGGGATGATCAGCGTGCGCTTGCCGCCCACGTGCATGGTCGCCACCCCGTTGTCCCAGCCGGAGATCACCTGCTGCACACCCAGCGTGAAGCTGAACGGCGCGCCGCGGTCGCGCGAGCTGTCGAACTTCTTGCCGCGCTGGCCGTGGTCGTCGAGCCAGCCCGTGTAGTGGACGGACACGGACTGCCCGTTCTGGGGCTGCGGCCCGGTGCCCACGGCCTCGTCGTGATACTGCACCCCGGAGGGCATCGTCGTGAAAGAATCGGCGGCGAGAACGGGTTGGGTCATCAGCAAAGCTCCAAGGAACGGGATCAGGCGGCGTGACATCATGGGCCCTCAAGCTGCGGGTGGGGCGGCGTAGCACGCCGCGGCGGGCCTTGTCGCGCCCTGCCGCCACCCCCAAGCAGGCATTCGTGGCCGATTCCGCGACTGCCTGCTTGGGCCTTGATGGACGCATCATCAGAATGATGCTTAGGACAGCAGGGAGGCAACGGAGGGCGGCGCGATGGCCGGATGGCAGTTCTGGATCGACCGCGGCGGCACCTTCACCGACATCGTGGCCCGCGCCCCAGACGGCGGCCTCAGCACGCACAAGCTGCTGAGCGAGAACCCCGGGCGCTACCGCGACGCCGCCATCGCGGGAATCAAGGCGGTGCTGGGCGTGGCGCCGGGCGAGCCGGTCCCGCCGGGGCTGGTCGATCAGGTGAAGATGGGCACCACCGTCGCCACCAACGCGCTGCTGGAGCGCAAGGGGGAGCGCACCCTCTTGGTCGTGAACCGGGGCTTCGGCGACCTGCTGCGCATCGGCAACCAGGCGCGCCCGCGGCTGTTCGACCTGCACGTTTCCCTGCCGACCTTACTGTATGAGCGGGCTGTCGAGCTGCCCGGCCGCGTCGGCATCGACGGCGAGGAAGTCGAGCCGCTGGACGAGACGGCCGCCCGCGCCGCCTTCGCCGCCGCCCGGGCGGACGGCATCGCGGCCTGCGCCATCGCGCTGATCCACGCCTGGAAGCACCCGGACATGGAGCGCCGCCTCAAGACGCTGGCGCAGGAGGCCGGGTTCGCCCAGGTGTCCGCGAGCCATGAGGTCAGCCCCCTGCTGCGCCTGGTGCCCCGCGGCGACACCACGGTGGTGGACGCCTATCTTTCGCCCATCCTGCGCCGCTACGTCGAGCAGGTCGCCTCCGAGCTTGGGGGCGTCCGGCTCTACTTCATGCAGAGCAACGGCGGGCTGGCGCAGGCCGGCCGGTTCGGGGGCAAGGACGCCATCCTGTCCGGACCCGCCGGCGGCATCGTGGGTGCTGCGCGCACCGCGGAGATGGCCGGCCTCCACCGCATCATCGGCTTCGACATGGGCGGCACCAGCACCGACGTGGCGCTCTACGATGGCGCGTTCGAGCGGGCATACGAGACGGAGGTGGCCGGCGTGCGGATGCGCGCGCCGATGATGGCGATCAACACCGTCGCGGCCGGCGGCGGCAGCATCCTGCACTTCGACGGCAGCCGGGTGCGCGTGGGGCCGGACAGCGCCGGCGCCAACCCCGGCCCGGCCTGCTACCGAAGCGGCGGGCCGCTCACCGTCACGGACGCCAACGTCTGCGTCGGCAAGGTGCAGCCGCGGCACTTCCCCGCCATCTTCGGCCCCGGCGGCGACCAACCGCTGGACGCGGACGTGGTGCGGGCGAAGTTCGCGGCACTGGCCGGGCCGATGGGCGTGGCGGACCCGCGTGTCGCCGCCGAGGGGTTCCTGCGCGTCGCCGTCGCCAACATGGCCAATGCCATCAAGCAGGTGAGCGTGCAGAAAGGCCACGACCCCGCCCGCTTCGCCCTGCAATGCTTCGGCGGCGCCGGCGGGCAGCACGCCTGCCTGGTGGCGGACGAACTGGGCATGGAGAGCGTGTTCATCCACCCCTACGCCGGGGTGCTGAGCGCCTACGGCATGGGCCTGGCGGACC
>CAXSEX010000296.1:0-6005 GCA_964236415.1 uncultured Acetobacteraceae bacterium
CATCGCAAAGGGGGCGCCGGGCGCGGACGGCGAGCGCGGGGTGATCGTCAACACGGCCTCGGTCGCGGCCTTTGACGGGCAGATCGGCCAGGCGGCCTATGCGGCGTCAAAGGCCGGGGTGGCGGGCCTCACGCTGCCCATTGCGCGGGAGCTGGCGCGCCACGGCATCCGGGTGGTGACGATTGCCCCCGGCCTGTTCGCGACCCCGATGATGGCCGGGCTGCCGGTGGAGGTGCAGGAAAGCCTGGGGAGCGCGGTGCCGTTCCCATCGAGGCTGGGCCGGCCGGAGGAGTTCGCGGCGATGGTCCGCGCGGTGTGCGAGAACCCGATGCTGAACGGCGAAGTCATCCGGCTCGACGGCGCGCTCAGGATGGCGCCGCGTTAGCGGGTTGCCACCAGGAACAGCCGCGGGAAGGGCAGCAGCACGCTGCCGTCTGGCAGGGTGGGGTAGGCTTGGGCAATCCGCCCGCGGTACTCCGCCAGGAACCCAGCCTGCTCGCCCGCGTCGAGCGGCGCCAGGAACGGGCGCAGGCCGGTGCTCTTGAACCATTCGACAACGGCTCCCGCCCCGCCGGACAGCGGGTGGTGGTAGGTCGTCCGCCAAACGTCCACCCGCGCGCAGTGCGGACGCAGCACGCCGTAGTACCAATCCGGCGTCCCCGTTGCCTCCCGCGCCCCGGCGGCGTGCGCAAGCTTGCCGGCCCAAGGCCCGTCCGCCGCGACTTCACGCATCAGCCGGTGCGCCGGCTCGTCCAGGTTGTCCGGCATCTGCACCGCAAGGCTGCCGCCCGGCACGAGCTTGGCGGCGAGACGCGGCAGCAGGCCCGCATGGTCCGGCAGCCATTGCAGCACGGCGTTGGCCAGGATGGCGCCGAACGGTCCCGCCGCGTCCCATGCCAAAATATCCGCCACCTCGAACCGCAGTTGCGGCAGCCGGGCCTGCGCCGCCGCGATCATGTCGGGCGAACTGTCGAGGCCGGTCACTTCGGCACCGGGAAAGCGGCGCAGCAGCAGTTCCGTGGAGTTGCCGGGGCCACAGCCGAGGTCCACCGCCGCCGATGCCGCCTGTCCGGGCACCGCGGCGAGCAGGTCGCGCACGGGCCGGGTGCGTTCGTCCTCGAAAGCCGTGTACTGCTTGGCGGACCAGTCCATCGCGTAATACTCCGTCAAAGCGCCAGCTGCACGGCGGCGGCGTGGGCGTGGGCGCGATCCACCCAAGGCCCGGCCGCCGCAACCGCCGGGGCGAGGTCGAAGGCGTTGGCCAGGTCGGCGCCGCGCAGCGCCGGGTCGCGGGCGAGCACGGCTTCCAGCGTGTCGCCGGTCTGGCGCACCTCGTCGGCCGCCTGCTCGACCCGGGCATGCGCCGCCTCCCGCCCTAGCAGCGGGGCCAGCCGGGCCGCCGCCGCGTCGGCGAACAGCAGGCCGCGCGTTTGGCCGATGTTGGCGCGCATGCGCGGGGCATCGACGACCAGGCCCTGCGCCAGCGACGCCGCTTCCCGCAGCGCGCCGGAGGCCAGGCCGAACAGCGTGGGCAGGGCGTGCCACTCAGCGTGCCACAGGCCCGGCGGGCGCTCATGCGCGCTGGCCATCGCGTCCAGCAAGGTCGTGACGTGGCCCTTTGCAGCCGATGCCGCAGCCAGGATCACGGTGGAGGACACCGGGTTGCGCTTGTGTGGCATGGCGGAGGAGCCGCCGCGGCCGGGCATCCAGGGTTCGGACACCTCGGAAACCTCGGTGGAGGCAAGGTTCGCGATGTCGGTCGCCATCTTGGCCAGCGCGCCCAGCAGCGTCGCGAGCCACGCGCCGCCCTCCGCGATGCCCGCGCGGCGCGTGTGCCAGGCGATGGGCGCGGCACCGAGGCCGAGCGCCTCCGCGAACCCGTCCGCGACCGCCGGGCCGTGCGCGCCGAGGCCGGCGAGGGTGCCGACTGGCCCGCCCAGCGAAGCCAGCAGCAGCCGGGAACGCAGGCCGGGCAGGCGCTCCGCCGCGTCCGCGATGCCCGCCAGCCACACCGCGGCCTTGAAGCCGAACGTCAGCGGCGCCGCGTGCTGGCCGTAGGTGCGTCCGACGCATGGCGTGTCCCGGTGCGCCGCCGCCAGTCTGGCCAGCCCGCACAGGATGGTGCGCAAATCAGCCGTGACCAGCGCCAGCGCCGCCCGGAGCTGCAAGGACAGCGCGGTGTCCAGGATGTCCTGCGTGGTGGCGCCCTTGTGGAACGCCCGTGCCAGGTCTGCCGGCAGCCGGGCCTGCACCGCCTTGACGAACGGGATGGTGGGGACGCCGGCCAGCGCGGTCTGCTCGCCCAAGGTGGCGGCGTCGAGGCTCTCGGCGCTGATGGCGGCGATGGCCGGGGCCAAAGCGTCGGGCGCCAGGCCGAACCGCGCCTGCACCCGCGCCAGGGCGGCCTCGGCTTCCAGCATCGCAGCAAGGCGGGCGCGGTCGGAGAACACGTCGCGCATGGCTGACGTCGCGAACAGCGGGCCGAGCAGCGCCGAGTCGATGGCGGAGAACGTCATGCGGACGCCAGGCAAACACGGCGCAGGCGTCCCGGTCAACAAAGGCTAGATGCGGCCCCGCAGGCGGTGCCAGCCCAGCAGCGCCGCGTCCACCGGGATCGCAGGCACCTCCCGCAGCCGCCAGTACCAACGCTTGCGCAGGCTGGAGGACGCGGCGCCCAGGCTCGGCGGGCAGGCCCGCGCCTGCAGCCCAGCCAGGCGAAGCAGCAGCACGCAGCGCGGCAGGTGGTAGGCGGAGGTCGCGGCATACACCGGCCCCGTGTGGCCGCGCAGCATCCGGGCGCAGGCGCGGACGGAGGATATCGTGTTGGTGCCGGTCGGCTCGGTCCTGATGTGGTCGGACGGCACGCCGCGGTCCCGCAGCAGGCCGGCCATCACCTCCGCCTCTGCCGGGCCGTGCTGGCCGACGCCGCCGGTCGGCATGTAAAGGACATCAGGCAGGCGCTCGCCCAGGCGGAACGCCGCCCGCACCCGGTCCAGCATGGCGCCGCTCGGCTGGCCGCCGGGCCGCACGGCGGCGCCGAAGATCACGATCACTGCGGGTGTCAGGGTGGGGGACATCAGGGCGGGGGCGACAGCAGGATGCGGTTGACGCCGGACAGGGCATCAAAGGTCTGGCGCCATGCCCGGGCAAAGGTGCCAGCGTCGGTGCCGCGCGCCCGCAACGCTTCCGCGATGCCGCCCACGCTGCGCGCGCCGTCCACCAGGCCGAGGATCGCCCCGGCCAGCGGCGGCAGCGGCACCGGCACCCGCAGGCCATCGAACAGGAACGGCAGCGTGCCGTCGGGCCGGATGTTGCGGGCCAGCTCCGCCGCCGGCAGCTCCCGCGCCACGGGGACAGCGTCCTCCCGCATCGGATCGGGCGCCGGGCGGGCCTCGGCCGCGCGGACGCAATAGGCGACGTGGGTGCTCATGTTGCCGGTCAGCGCCTCTGCGAGGCCGGCGCGGGCGGCCGGGTCCAGGGCGTCGATGCGGGCGCGCAGCCTGGGGTCTGGCAGGTAAACCGCCGGGTCGTAGCGCAGCGGCTCCATCAACGCCGTGACCGTCAGCCCGGCGCTGTCCAGCAAGGCGATGAACTCCGGCGCGGTGTAGGCCCGGTCGCGCGGGTTCAACAATAAGTCATACAGCCCGGCGTCGCCGCCCGTGAGGTGGTCGCCGAAATAGCTGTTGCGGCGCAGCCAGGCGCTCTCCGGCAGGTGCCGCATGACCCGGCGCGCCACGTCCAGCCGGGCCGGCGGCGCGTCCCCCTCCGGCGCCAGCCGCCGCAGCGCGTCCTGCAGCATGTAAACGCCGGTGCGGCCATGCGGCGCGTACACCATCAGCCCCATCCCGCCGCCCGGCGCCAAGACGGACAGCAGCGCCCGCAAGCCCTCCGCCGGGTCCGGGAGGTGGTGCAGCACGCCGCAGCAATCGATGTAGTCGAACGGGCCGAGGCCCGACCCCGGCAGGTCCAGCAGCGACCCCATGTGCCAATCGAGCGTCAGGCCCCGCGCCTCCGCCCGCGCCCGCGCCACCCCGTGCGCGGCGGCGGAGCGGTCCAGGTAGGCGACCCGGCCCGGCCGCCCTGCCGTCGCCATCTGCTGCGCCAGCATGATCGCGCCGTCCCCGGTGCCGCCGCCCGCCACCAGCGCACGCAACGGCTCTGACGCCGGGCGGGCGGCGCCGAACACCCAATGGTCGATCTCCCGCAGGTGGCTCGGGCTGCCGATGACCAGGCGCCGCGATTCATCCCGCGGGTCGCGCTGGGGGTAGGGGAGGGCCTCGTACTGCGCGGCGAGCCTGGCGTCGGTTGCATCCGTCATGGGGAACACCTATCCCGCGCCGATGCCTTCGGCCAAGACACCCGACGCACGCGCCCGAAGTACAAGCATGGGGGGCACCCCTGCACGCGGCTACTTCGGCATCGGGGCGGAGGGGGTCTCGAAATCCGCCAACATGGGCGCGCTGCTGCGCACCGGGCACGCCTTCGGGGCGGCGTTCTGCTTCACGGTCGGCGCGGGCTGGGATGCGCGCGCCGGGCGGGCGGCGGACACCGCGGACACGCCCTCGCACGTGCCGCTTTGGCGCTTTCCCGACCCGGCCGCGATGCAGTTGCCGCGGGAATGCGCGCTGGTGGGCGTCGAGCTGCTGGACGACGCCGTGGACCTGCCGTCGTTCCGGCATCCGCTGAACGCCGCCTACGTGCTGGGGCCGGAGCGGTCGGGCCTGTCCGCGGCGCTGCGCGAACGGTGCCGCTTCGTCGTCCGCATCCCGACACGTTTCGCCCTCAACCTCGCGGTCGCCGGGGCGCTGGTGGTGTATGACCGGCTGCTGCAGCACGGGCGCTTCGCCGAGCGCCCGGTGGCGAGCGGCGGGCCGGGCGAGGCGTTGGCGCCGCCCGAAGGCCATGGCGACCCGCGGTTCCGCCGCACGAGGCCGGATTGGCTGCCGGACGCGACGGACCCTTGATGCGCCGCTTGTCCTGACTCGGGGCGCACCGTATCTGACGAACATGCCCCTCAGACATCTGCTTACCTTGGCCGCTGCGGCGTGGCCGTCGCTGGCCCTTGCGCAGCCCAAGGCCGCGGCGCACCCTGCGACGCATGAACCGGCCCATTCCGCCAGCGCCGCGCCCAAGTCGATTGGCAAGTTCGAGGATTGGCAGGCCGTCACGCACCAGGAGGGCGGGCAGCTCGTCTGCTACGCCTTTGTCCGCGCCGCCGGGTCGCAGCCGGCGCTGCCGGGCCGGGGCGAGGTCGTGCTGACGGTGACGCAGCGCAGCAGCGGGCGCAACGCCGTGGCGATCAGCGCCGGGTTTCCATACGCGGCCGATGCGGAGGTGCAGATGGGCGTCGAGCAGGCCCAGCTTGCCTTCTACACGGCGGGCCGCTCGGCCTTTGCCCGCGACGGCCGCGCCGTGGTGGCGGCGTTCGTGAAAGCCCGCGAAGCGGTCGCGAAGTCGCCGGGTCCGCGCAGCGCCACCGTGACCGACACCTTCAGCCTCCGTGGCTTCAGCCCGGCCTACGCCGCGATCAACAAGGCATGCCCCGCCAAGTGAGCACGACCACCGCCGCCACCCCCGACCTGACGGACGCCGAGCGCACCCGCATCTTGGCGAAGTCCGCGCTGTTCAACCCGCCGCCCGCGCAGTTGCCGGACGGACGGCGCGACCTCGTGGGCCTCACGCGGGAGGAGCTGGCGATTGAACTCGCAGGGATAGACGAGAAGCCGTTCCGCGCCAAGCAGCTTTGGCACTGGATCTACCACCAGGGCGCGACCGATTTTTCGAAAATGTCCAGCATCGCCCGCCCGTTGCAGGAACGCTTGGCCGAACGCTTCGTGGTCGGCCGGCCCAGCGTCGCCACGGAGCAGACCAGCGAGGACGACACCCGCAAGTGGCTGTTCCGCTTCCGCGACGGGCAGGAAGCGGAGACCGTGTACATTCCTGACCGGCGCGAGGACCGCGGCGCCGTGTGCATCTCGTCGCAGGTCGGCTGCACCCTGTCCTGC
>CAXSEX010000297.1:0-5633 GCA_964236415.1 uncultured Acetobacteraceae bacterium
AAGCTGCCGGACGCGGTGGAGGCCGACCACAGCAACAGTTATGACGTGGGCGGCGCTGCCGACGGGAGCGGCGGCCCCGGCATGCTCGACGGCGGCTACACCAGCCTGCCCCGCGGCAGCGGCCCGCGCGACGACATGGACATGGCGGGCATCGACGACCTGGCCGAAGCGCCGCGCTCCTTGCGCGTGCGCCTGGGCGAGCAGCTTCGCCTGGGCTTCGCCGACCCCGTGGACCGCATGGTCGGCACCCACCTGATCGCGCTGCTCGACCCCGCCGGCCGTGTCCCGCATTCCACGGCGGAGCTTGCCCGCGCCATGGGCCTCGACGCCGCCCGGGTGGGACGGGTGCGCGCCGCCATGATGCGCTTCGATCCCGCCGGGCTGTTCGCAGAGAACCTGCGCGACTGCCTCGCCGCCCAGCTCGCCGACCGCAACCGGCTCGACCCGGCCATGGCAACGCTGCTCGACAACCTGGAAATGCTGGCCCGCCGCGACCTCCGCGGCCTCATGGCGGTCTGCGGCGTGGACGGGGAGGACCTGGCCGACATGATCACGGAGGTCCGCGCGCTCGACCCCAAGCCCGGCGCCGGCGACGGCGGGCCGCTGCACCAGGTCATCCCCGACGTGCTGATGCGCCGCGGCCCCGACGGCGCCTGGCTGCTGGAACTCAACCCCGACACCATGCCCCGCGTCCTGGTGAACGAGGCCTACCACGCCCGCGTCAGCGTGCGCGCCGGGCGGGAAGAGAAGACCTTCCTGGGCGAAAGCCTGTCCAGCGCCAACTGGCTGGTGAAGTCCTTGCAGCAGCGCGCCAACACCATCCTGCGCGTCGCCGCCGAGGTGGTGCGCCAGCAGGACGCCTTTTTCCGCGGCGGCGTCGGCCACCTGCGCCCGCTGATCCTGCGCGACATCGCGGAGGCCGTAGAGATGCACGAAAGCACGGTGAGCCGCGTCACCGCCAATAAGTACATCGCGACGCCCCGCGGCGTGTTCGAGCTGAAGTACTTCTTCACCACGGCGATCAGCGCGGTCGCCGGCGGCGAAAGCCACAGCGCCGAATCCGTGCGCCACCGCATCCGCGGCCTCGTGCAGGCCGAACATCCCGAGGATGTGCTGTCCGACGACGCAATTGTTGCAGCTTTAAGACGAGAAGGCGTGGACATCGCCCGGCGGACCGTGGCCAAATACCGGGAAGCGCTGCGAATCCCAAGCTCGGTGCAGCGCAAACGGGAGAAGGCGATGCCGGTCTGACCGCGCCCGCAAGGCGCGCCAGCCCGGCAGCGGCAGGCTCAAGCGCAAGCGGAGGGACATCCATGCAGATCACGGTCGCGGGCAAGCAGATGGAGCTTTCGGACGCCCTCAGGGTGCGCGTGTCCGAGCAGTTGGACCTGATTTCCCAGAAGTACTTCGACGGCGCGCTGGACGCGAGCGTCACCTTCAGCCGCGCCCGCAGCTTCTTCACCTGCGACATCAACCTGCACGCCGGCCGCGGCCTGACGCTCCGCGGCGAAGGGGAGGCCGCCGACGCGCACAGCGCCTTTGACGACGCGGCAGAGCACATCGCCAAGCGGCTGCGCCGCTACCGCCGCCGGGTCAACGACCATGCGCGCGACCTCGCGACGAGGGCGCGTCCGGAAGCGGCGCGGCAATACGTGCTGAGCCAGGACGAGGACGCCCAGCCCGCCAGTGCGGAGGGCCGCAGCGACGTGCCCGCCTACGCCACCGTGATCGCGGAAAGCCAGGCCGAGATCAACACGCTCTCGGTCGGCGAGGCGGTGATGCGGATGGACCTCGCGGACCAGCAGGTGCTGATGTTCCGCAACAGCGCGACTGCGGAGTTCAACGTGATCTACCGCCGTCCCGACGGCAACATCGGCTGGATCGACCCCGCAGCACAGCGCTAGGCCGGGGCCGGCAGGCCAGAACCACGCCTTGGACACGAAACCGCGCCCAATATCAGCACCAGAGGTTGAAAAACTTTTATCATCCTTAACTAAATGCTGGTATCTTGGGTGAGTATCATCCATTGGTCAGGCCCATGAGCACATCGCAGCCGAGCTTGGATCGGTCTCCGCCGCGCGGCGTGCCGGGGGGACGCGCCGCGGAGGCGCAGAGCGCCAACCGGCTGACCCTATTCCGCGAGCTTAAGCTGCGTGATTTTGCGCTGGACCGCATCCAACAGGGCCTGTGCGTGTTCGACGCGCAGCATCGCCTGGTGCTGTTCAACCGCCGTTACGCAGAGATGTATGACCTGAAGCCCAGCCAGATCCGCCTGGGCATGACGATGCGTGACGTGGTGGGCCTGCGTTGCGCCGCCGGCACCGGGCCGAACATGCCGCCGGAAGAGTTCTACAGTTGGCGCGAACGCCTTATGGTTTCCGACCAGGTCTCGGATACGGAGATGACGCTGTGCGACGGGCGCGTGCACGCCATCCACCACGAGCCGACCATGGGCGGCGGCTGGGTCGTCACCCTTGACGACATCACCGAGCGCCGCCAGGCGGAGGCGCACATCCGCCACATGGCGCTGCATGACGAGCTGACCGGCCTGCCCAACCGCACGAGCTTCAACATCTCGCTGGACCACGCCCTGGCCCGCCTGCGCGGCGAAATCCGGCCAGAGGACCACCGCTCGGCGCTGCCGGACGGCGAAGGGCTGGTTGCCGTGCTGATCGTCGATCCCGACCACTTCAAGGACGTGAACGACACGCTGGGCCACGCCGCGGGCGACGCGCTGCTGCAACGGGTGGCCGAGCGGATCGGCCAATGCCTGCGCCCCGGCGACACGCTGGCCCGCATCGGCAGCGACGAGTTCGCGGTGCTGCTCGAACAGGTCGCGACGGCGGAGCAGGCGGCGGACACCGCGCATCGGATCATCGCCGCGGCCTCCGCCTCCTATGAACTGGACGGCCAGGAGGCGGTGGTCCGCGTCAGCGCCGGCATCACCCTCTGCTCCCGCGAGGATGGCATCGCCGACCCGGCGCTGCTGCTCAGCCAGGCCGACATCGCGCTGCACCAGGCCAAGACGAAGAAGCGCGGCACCGCCTGCTTTTTCCACCCGGTGATGCACGCGGCACTGCACCGGCGCAAGGAAATGGAGCGCGACCTGCGCCGCGCCCTGGCCGACCGCACGCTGGAGGTTCATTTTCAGCCGATCACCGCGATCGGCTCCCGCCGCATCGTGGGCGCGGAGGCTCTCGCCCGCTGGTTCCACCCGGTGCATGGCACCGTGCCGCCTTCGGAGTTCATCCCGCTTGCGGAAAGCGCCGGGCTGATTGGCGAACTGGGGGCATGGGTGCTGCGCACTGCCTGCACGGAGGCCGCGCGGTGGGATGGCCTATGCCTCGCGGTCAACCTGTCGCCGGAGCAGGTGCGCCGCCCCGGCCTCATCGAGCAGGTCGCCGGCATCCTGCGGGACACCGGCCTGCCGCCATCCCGCCTGGAGTTGGAGATCACCGAGGGTTGCCTGCTGCACGAAACGCCGCAAACGCTGACGACCCTGACCCGGCTGCGCGCCTTGGGCGTGAGCATCGCGCTTGACGATTTCGGCACCGGCTTTTCCAGCCTGAGCTACCTGCGCCGTTACCCTTTCACCAAGCTGAAGGTGGACCGCAGCTTCGTGGGGTCGATGGCCGCCGACACGGCGACGCATGCCATCGTGCAGGCGGTGGTGACGCTTGGCCGCAGCCTGTCCATGCGCGTCATTGCCGAGGGCGTCGAAACCGAGGCGCAGTTCAAGATGCTGAGCGCCATGGACTGCGACGAGGCCCAGGGCTACCTGCTCGGACGCCCTTGCCCGGGCCGCGAATTCAGCCGGCTGGTCGCCCGGCAGCGCGAGAAGGAGGGAGCGGCGACCGCCGGCTGTCCGGCCTAATGCACCAGCGCTGGCACCATCTCGTGCTGCACGATCGCCGCCACGGCCAGGTCGCAGTCGGCCGCCACCGCCATCGGCGAGCCGTCCGCCGCGAAGATCGCGAACGCCGTTTCCCCGTCCATCCAGACCGGCTTGACGTAGGCGAGTTGCGACATGCCGAGCTGCATGAGCTGCGCCTGGGTCAGCTTGCGGATGTCGATCTCCTGCGCCAGGTCCTGGTCCAGGTCGTCCACGGCTTCAAAATCCTTCAAGGTTGTCATGGCCATATCTCCCAGGCGATCCGGCCGCCAAAAAGTGGAACAATGCAAGCCACGCCGAACCGGCAGCCTGCGACCGGCCCAAACCTAAGCTCATAACGCCGGGTGCGAAGACCCGGCTCTACACAACTGATTTAGATGACGTTACAGCTTGGCAATCAAGTTGTTTCTGAGGTGGAGTCCATCACCTGATCGCGAGGGGTGGGATTCGGCTTGGTTATTTCGATGGTGCGCACCCGAATCTCAGGCTGCGGGCGCGCGAGATCGATGTGCAGCAGTCCGTTGTCCAGCCAGGCGCCCTTCACCTCGATTCCCTCCGCCAGCACAAAGGCGCGCTGGAATTGCCGGGCGGCGATTCCGCGGTGCAGGTACACCCGGCCCTGCGTGTCATCGGACTGCCGCCCGCGCACCACGAGCTGGTTGTCCTCCTGGGTAATCTGCAAATCACCCATGGTGAAGCCCGCGACCGCCAACGTGATGCGCAGCCCCGTCGGGTGCGTTTGCTCGATGTTGTAGGGCGGGTACCCGTCCGCGGGCGATTTCGCGGCCCGCTCCCGCATCTGCTCCAACTGGTCGAACCCGAGAAACAGCGGCGACGTGAACATGCGCGTGGACGACATGGCGGTAGCCCCCTCCTGCGAGCGAAGCGTTGACGCGGAACCCGGCGTGGCATCCCGACTATCCCGATGTTGGCAGCGCCGCCGGCCGTTGCAAGACCGGCGTTGCGCATCCACCCCGGGAACGATGCACCTGGGAACGAACATTGAACCCGCCGGCCCGCCCCGCTACATCGCGCCCATGACCTCCGCGACGCCCGCCCTTCCCGGCACCAAGCTGCCGATCCTCATGCCCCCCCACCCGATGTTGCGCGGCCGGACCCGCAAGGTCGGCCCAGCGGACATGGATCAGGTCCGCGCCCTGCTGCCGGACATGTTCGCCACCATGTACGCCGCCCCCGGCATCGGCCTCGCCGCGCCCCAGGTCGGCGTCGGCCTGCGCCTCGCGGTCATCGACCTGATGCCGGATGAAATCGCCGCCCCGGTGGTGCTCGTCAACCCCGAGGTGATCCGCGTCAGCGAGGACTGGGCGGTGCGGGAAGAGGGCTGCCTGTCCTTGCCGGGCCAGTACGCCGACGTGTCCCGCCCGGCCCGCGTCGCCGTGCGCCACCAGGACGCGGACGGCGCCACCCACGAGATCGAGGCGGAGGGCCTGCTCGCCGCCTGCTTGCAGCACGAGATCGACCACCTGGACGGCGTGCTGTTCGTGGATCACCTCTCGGCCTTGAAGCGCAACATGCTGCTGCGCAAGCTCGCCAAGGAGCGGCGGCAGATGGCAGCCGGGTGACGCCGCTGCGCCTCGCCTTCATGGGCAGCCCGGCCTTTGCGGTGCCCACGCTCCGGGCGCTGCACGCGGTCGGGCACGAGGTCGCCGCGGTGTACAGCCAGCCGCCCCGTCCCGCCGGACGGGGCCGCGCCCTGACCCCCTGCCCCGTGCACGAGGCC
>CAXSEX010000297.1:5643-5999 GCA_964236415.1 uncultured Acetobacteraceae bacterium
CGCAACGACGCGGCTGGGCACGCGGCGTTTGCTGCCCTCGGCCTCGATGCCGCCGTGGTCGCCGCTTACGGCCGGATCCTGGCGCCCGCCATGCTGGCCGCCCCCCGCCGCGGCTGCCTCAACGTCCACGCCAGCCTCCTGCCCCGCTGGCGCGGCGCCGCCCCCATCCAGGCGGCGGTGCTGGCGGGCGACGCGGAAACCGGCATCACGATCATGCAGATGGATGCGGGCCTCGACACCGGGGCCACCTTGCTGCGGGGCCGCGTGCCCATCGGCCCCCGCACGACGGCCGCCGACCTGCACAACACCCTCGCCGCCCTGGGCGCGGACCTCACGTTGCAAACCCCGTGCGACCC
>CAXSEX010000298.1:0-5995 GCA_964236415.1 uncultured Acetobacteraceae bacterium
CGCCGGGCAACGCGCCGGCGACCACCCCGGCGCCAGCGCCGACGCCAGTGCCCCGGGGGCCGACGGTGCCGACGAACTGACCTGCGCGTAAGGGGGTTCACGGCCGGCTCGCTTCCACTGTATCAAGGCCTCCCATGACGCGGTTCGTATTCATCACCGGCGGCGTGGTTTCCTCCTTGGGCAAAGGCGTCGCTTCCGCGGCGCTCGGCACCTTGCTGCAGGCACGCGGCTATTCCGTGCGGCTGCGGAAGCTTGACCCTTACCTGAACGTCGATCCCGGGACGATGAGCCCCTACCAGCACGGGGAGGTGTTCGTCACCGACGACGGCGCGGAAACCGACCTCGACCTCGGCCATTACGAGCGGTTCACCGGGGTGCACGCGGCGCGGACGGACAACGCCACAACCGGCCGCATCTACTCCGACGTGATCGCCAAGGAGCGCCGGGGCGACTACCTGGGCGCCACCGTGCAGGTGATCCCGCACATCACCGATGCGATCAAGGAAGCGATCACCCGGGACACCGAGGGCCTTGACTTCGCGCTGATCGAGATCGGCGGCACGGTGGGCGACATCGAGGGCCTGCCGTTCCTGGAAGCGATCCGGCAGCTCGGCAACGACCTCGGCCCCGAGCGGACGATGTTCGTGCACCTGACGCTGGTACCCTATATCCCGTCCGCGGGCGAGTTGAAGACCAAGCCGACGCAGCACTCGGTGAAAGAGCTGCAGAACGTCGGCATCCAGCCGCAGATGCTGCTGTGCCGCTGCGACCGACCGATCCCACAAGGCGAGCGGCGCAAGATCGCAAGCTTCTGCAACGTGCGGCCGGAGGCCGTGGTCGCAGCGCTCGATGTGGATACGATCTATGCCGTGCCGATCAGCTACCACGCCGAGGGCATGGACCGGGAGGTGCTGCGGCACTTTGGCCTGCCGTTCGAGACGGAGCCTGACCTGTCGGCCTGGCAGCGTATCATCGACATCGTGCGCGGGCCGGACGGCGAGGTGCGGATCGCCGTCGTCGGCAAGTACACCAACCTGCTTGACAGCTACAAAAGCTTAGGTGAGGCCCTGTCCCATGGCGGGATCAGGAACCGGGTGCGCGTCCAGCTCGACTGGGTGGACAGCGAGATCTTCGAGCAGCCCCATGCCGTCGCCCGGTTGGACGGCGTGCACGGCATCCTGGTGCCCGGCGGCTTCGGGGAGCGCGGGACGGAAGGCAAGATCGCGGCCGTGCGCTTCGCCCGGGAGCGCCGGGTGCCGTTCCTCGGCATCTGCTTCGGCATGCAGATGGCGGTGATCGAGTGCGCCCGGCACATGGCCGGGCTGCCCGATGCGTCCTCGACCGAGTTCGGGCCGTGCGGCAACCCGGTGGTCGGCCTGCTGACCGAATGGGCGCGGGGCAATGAGATCGAGCGCCGGGCAGAAGGGGGCGACCTGGGCGGCACCATGCGGCTCGGCGCCTACCCGGCGCACCTCGGCGCGGGGTCGCTGGTTCGGCAGATCTACGGGAATGCCGCGACCATCCAGGAGCGGCACCGGCACCGTTGGGAGGTGAACGTGCACTACCGGCCGCAGCTTGAAGCGGCGGGACTGCGCTTCTCCGGCATGTCGCCCGACGGCATCCTGCCGGAGATCGTGGAACTGCCCATGCACCCTTGGTTCATCGGCGTGCAGTTCCACCCCGAGTTGAAATCGAAGCCGCTCGACCCGCACCCGCTGTTCTCAAGCTTCATCGCCGCCGCCGTGAAGCAGGCCCGCCTTGTCTGAGGCGCGGTCCCCGTCCGAGACGCGCGTGGTCCGGGTGCTCGACATCGAGATCGGCAACACCTTGCCGTTCGTGCTGATTGCCGGGCCGTGCCAGATCGAGTCGGAGGCGCATGCGTTCGAGACGGCGGAGGCGTTGTGCGGCATGGCGCAGGCAGCGGGGGTGCCGCTGATCTACAAGTCGAGCTTCGACAAGGCCAATCGCACCAGCGCCAGCGCCGCCCGCGGCGTCGGCATCGTCCGGGGCTTGACGATCCTGGCCGGGGTGCGGGAACGCTTCCGGATCCCGGTACTCACCGACGTGCACGACCCCAGCCATTGCGACCCGGCGGCCGAGGCGGTGGACGTGCTGCAGATCCCCGCCTTCCTGTGCCGCCAGACCGACCTGCTGCACGCCGCCGGCGAAACCGGGCGGGCGGTGAACGTGAAGAAAGGCCAGTTCCTCGCCCCGTGGGACATGGCGCACGTCGCCGGCAAGATCGCTGAGACCGGCAACGAGAGCATCCTGCTGACGGAGCGCGGCGCGAGCTTTGGCTATAACACGCTTGTCACTGATTTCCGTGGCCTGCCGGTGCTGGCGCGGACCGGTTACCCCGTGGTGTTCGACGCGACCCACAGCGTGCAGCAGCCCGGCGGGCAGGGCCAAGCGTCCGGCGGGCAGCGCGAGTTCGCCCCGGTGCTGGCCCGCGCCGCGCTGGCGGTGGGCGTCGCCGCGCTGTTCATCGAAACGCACCCCGACCCCGACGCGGCGCCGAGCGACGGGCCGAACATGATCCCGTTGCAGGCAATGCCGGCGCTGATCGCGCGGTTGAAGGCGCTGGACGATTTCTGCAAAGCCGCCACCCATAACGACCGGACGGAGCCGCCATGAGCGCCATTGCCGACATCTTCGCCCGCGAGGTCCTGGACAGCCGGGGCAATCCGACCGTGGAGGTCGATGTGGTGCTGGATAGCGGCGCGTCCGGCCGGGCGACGGTGCCATCCGGCGCCAGCACGGGCGCGCACGAAGCCGTGGAACTGCGTGACGGCGACAAGGCGCGCTACGGCGGCAAGGGCGTTCGCAACGCTTGTGCCAATGTGGAGGGAGAACTCTTCGACGCGCTGAGCGGCATGGACCCGACCGACCAGATCCGGCTTGACGAGATCATGATCGACCTGGACGGCACGCCCAACAAGTCGCGGCTTGGCGCCAACGCAATCTTGGCGGTGTCGCTCGCGGTGGCGAAGGCGGCGGCGGCCGAATTGAAGCTGCCGCTTTACCGCTACGTCGGCGGGGTGTTCGCCCGCACGCTGCCGGTGCCGATGATGAACATCGTGAACGGCGGCAAGCACGCTGATAACCCGATCGACATCCAGGAGTTCATGGTGCAGCCGGTGGGCGCCACGACCTTCGCCGATGCGGTCCGGGTTGGGTCCGAAATCTTCCAGGCCTTAAGATCTAAGCTGCACGCCGCCGGGCACAACACCAACGTGGGCGACGAGGGCGGCTTCGCCCCCGGCCTCAAATCGGCCGACGAGGCCCTGACCTTTATCACCCAGGCTTGCGAGCAGGCGGGCTACCGGCCCGGCGAGGACGTGACCTTCGCGCTCGACTGCGCCAGCACCGAGTTTTTCAAGGACGGCGAGTATTGCCTAGATGGGGAAGGCAAGCGGTTCGACGCCGCAGGCATGGTGGCCTACCTGGCCGAGTTGGTCGGCCGCTACCCCATCGTGTCCATCGAGGATGGCTGCGCCGAGGATGACTGGGCGGGCTGGAAGCACTTGACGGAGGTGCTGGGCAACCGGGTGCAACTAGTGGGCGACGACCTGTTCGTGACCAACAGCGAGCGGCTGCGGCGCGGGATCGAAACCGGGACGGCGAACTCGATCCTGGTCAAGGTGAACCAGATCGGCACCTTGTCCGAAACGCTGGAAGCAATGGAGCTGGCGCAGCGGGCCGGGTTCAGCGCGGTGATGAGCCACCGGTCCGGCGAGACGGAGGACACGACGATCTCCGACCTCGCGGTGGCCACCAACTGCGGGCAGATCAAGACCGGCAGCCTGGCCCGGAGCGACCGGACGGCGAAGTACAACCAGTTGATCCGCATCGAGGCGGAGTTGGGTTCGGCGGCGCGCTACGCCGGGCGCACGATCCTGCAGCGCGCGTAGGGCATCGCGTCCGTTGCCGAAACGGATTATCTTGGCGGCGAAGCAGGTCAAGGGCGCGTCATGAGCTGGAGCGGGACATTGCGGCGGCAGGTGAGGGCGGCGCTCGCGCCGGCCGTGTTCGTGGGGTTGGCCGGGTACTTCGGCTGGAACGCCACGCAGGGCGCACGAGGTTCGCAGGCCTACGCCGTGCGCCAGGAGCAGTTGAGGGCCGTGGAGGCCGAGTTGCTCCGCACGACGACGGAGCGCGACATGTGGGAGCGCCGGGTCGCCGGATTGCGGGATCAGCGGCTCGATCCCGACACGTTGGACGAGCGCGCGCGTGCCATGCTCAACGTCGCCGACCCGTCCGAGGTCGTGATGCCGTACGGCGCGGGCAAGCGCCTGTTCTGACCGGGTCTGACGCCGCGGCGTTCCGCTGGGCCGTGGCTGAGCGATGGCTTCTATTGCGTTGCACAACAAGAGTTCTTTGGTCAGCGGACTTGTCGTGATCGGGTGCGGTCGCTAGGTGTTGGAAACATACCCTATGTTCCACAGGAGCGACGCGCATGGCGCAGGCGGCCGAAATACGGAAGCGCGGCAGGGACTCTGATTCTTCCTCCGGGGCGTCCCAGCCTCCAGCCACCAATCAAGCCATGAGCCGGGAGCAGCTTGTCAAGGCTTATGGCGACATGCTGCTGATCCGCCGGTTTGAAGAGAAAGCCGGACAGCTTTACGGCATGGGCCTGATCGGCGGATTCTGCCATCTCTACATCGGGCAGGAAGCCGTGGTGGTCGGCATCCAATCGGCGCTGTCCGAGGGCGACCAGGTGATCACGTCGTATCGCGACCACGGCCACATGCTGGCGACCGGCATGGAGCCGCGCGGCGTCATGGCGGAGCTGACCGGGCGCAGCGGCGGCTACTCCAAGGGCAAGGGCGGCTCCATGCACATGTTCAGCAAGGAGAAACGCTTCTTCGGCGGGCATGGCATCGTGGGGGCACAGGTGAGCCTGGGCACCGGGCTGGCAATGGCGAACTGGTATCGCGGCAGCGACCGGGTGTGCGCCACGTATTTCGGCGACGGGGCGTCGAGCCAGGGCCAGGTCTATGAAAGCTTCAACCTGGCAGCTTTGATGAAGCTGCCCTGCATCTACGTCATCGAGAACAATAAGTACGGCATGGGCACCAGCCTGGAGCGCGCCTCGGCGTCGCATGACCTTTCGGTCAACGGGGCACCATGGGGCATCCCGGGCGCCAAGGTTGACGGCATGGACGTAACGGCGGTCAAGGCGGCGGCGGACGTGGCCGTGGCGCATTGCCGGTCCGGCGCCGGGCCATACTTGATGGAGGTCCAAACTTACCGCTACCGCGGCCATTCCATGTCGGACCCGGCCAAGTACCGCACCCGCGACGAGGTGCAGAAGATGCGCACCGAGCGCGACTGCATCGAGGGGGCGCGGCACCTGCTGGAAGCGGCCGGCATGGGCGAGGATGAGTTCAAGGCGATTGATGCCGCCGTGAAGGCCCGCGTCCAAGAAGCGGCCGACTTCGCGCAAAGCAGCCCTGAGCCGGACGAGCGCGAACTGTGGACTGACGTTCTGGTTGAGGGTTAAGGGCGTGAGCACGCAAATTCTGATGCCGGCGCTGTCGCCGACCATGACGGAGGGCAAGCTCGCCCGCTGGCTGAAGAAGGTGGGCGAGGATGTGCGCGCCGGCGACGTGATCGCGGAGATCGAGACGGACAAGGCGACCATGGAGGTGGAGGCCGTGGACGAGGGCAAGCTGTCCCAAATCCTGGTCGAGGAAGGCACCGACGGCGTGGCGGTGAACACGCCGATTGCGACCCTGTCAGCCGATGGCGAGGCAGCAGGCGAGGCTGGAGCCAAGCCCGATGCGTCCGCTCCTGCGGCAGCGAAGCAGCCCGTGCCGGAGCCGCTGGAAGATCATAAGGTGGTCGCGGACAAGGCCGTGGCGGCGCAGGTCACGCCAGCCTCGACCGCGGCCGCCCCGGAGCGTGATTGGGGGCCGACCAAGCCTATGACCGTGCGGGAAGCGCTGCGCGACGCCATGGCTGCCGAGATGCGCAGCGACGACCGCGTGTTCCT
>CAXSEX010000299.1:0-5973 GCA_964236415.1 uncultured Acetobacteraceae bacterium
CCAGGCGGGCCGGGTTGGACCCGGCGAGCGGGGCCTGGCCCGGCTCGGCCAACGCGTGCAGCAGGGCGACATCCTCGCCGTGGTCACGCCCTCGATCGGCGCCGTCGAGCGGGGTGGCGTGCAGGCCCAGGTCGCGGAACTGGACGCGGCGGTGCGCCTGGCCCAGGCCAAGGTCACGCGCCTATCCGCGCTGGCCGGCAGCGTGCCGGGCAAGGACATCGACGAGGCCCGGCTCGAGCTGGACGGCGCCCGCCGGCGACGCGCCGCCCTGGCGCCCTCGATCGCGGGCGCCGAAGTGCTACGCGCGCCGGTGTCCGGCGTGGTCGCGGTCGCCAACGCGCAGGTCGGCGCCCTCGTGGACAGCGCCACCGTGCTGTTCGAGATCGTCGATCCCGCCCGACTCTGGGTCGAGGCGATCCTCACGGACCCGTCCTTAGCGGGTAAGATTCAGAAGGCGTCGGCCGTCACGGTGGACGGGACCCAACTTGCCGTCACGTTCATCGGCCGCGGGCTCACGCTGCGCCAGGGCGCCATTCCGCTTCAGTTCCGGGTGGATGATCCGCCGCCCGGCCTGGCCGTCGGCTCGCCCGTCACCGTCGTGGCCGAGCTGGACGGCGCCAAGGAAAAGGGCGTGGCGCTCCCGCGTGCGGCCGTTGTAAGGCAGGCAAACGGTCTGCCCGCGGTGTGGGACCATGTCTCGGCCGAGCGCTTCGTCGCCCGTCCCGTCCGCGTGCGCCCACTCGACGCCGGCCGCGTGCTGGTGCTGTCCGGCCTGTCGGCCGAGCCGCAGCCCCGCATCGTCGTGCAGGGTGCCGAGTTGCTGGGGCAGGTTCGATGAACCGGCTGTTCGGCGCTCTCGTTCACGGCAGTCTTCACAACCGGCTGTTCGTTCTGGTCGCCGCTGCGGTGCTGGTCGGCTACGGCGCCTTCGAGCTGAGCCGGATGCCGGTGGACGTGTTCCCCGACCTCAACCGGCCCACAGTCACGCTCATGACCGAGGCCGAGGGCATGGCGCCCGAGGAAGTCGAGCAACTCGTCACCTACCCGCTCGAAACCGCCATGAACGGCATGCCCGGCGTCGAACGGGTGCGCTCCGTTTCCGGCGTTGGCCTCTCGATCCTCTACGTCGAGTTCGCCTGGGGCACCAATCTCTATCGCAACCGCCAGCAGGTGGCCGAGCGCATCGCATCCGTGCGCGAGCAGCTTCCGGCCAACGTCGTGCCGCAGATGGGCCCGGTCACCTCCATCATGGGCGAGATCATGCTCGTGGCCATGACGGCCGACGAGAAGGCCGGCACTAGCCCGATGGAGGTGCGCGAACTCGCCGACTTCACCGTGCGCCCGCGCCTGCTGGCGATCCCCGGCGTGGCGCAGGTCATCCCGATCGGCGGCGAGGTTCGGCAATACCAGGTCACTCCGAACGTCGCCCAGATGGCCCGGCTAAGCGTGTCCCTGGACGACCTGGAAAAGTCGGTCAAGCAGTTCGGCGCCAACACGGGCGGCGGCTTCGTGGATCAGAACCGAGCCGAATACGTGGTCCGCAACATCGGCCGCACGACGCGGATCGAGGACCTTCGCAGCTTGGTGGTCACCATGCGCGACAACCAGGCCATCACCCTGGGCCAGGTCGCCACCGTGGATTTCGCCGCCCGCTTCAAGCGCGGCGACGCCGGTGCGGGCGGCAAGCCGGCTGTCATCCTGTCCGTGCAGAAGCAGCCCGGCGCCGACACGGTGCCGCTCACCCGCGCCGTCGAAGCCGCCCTCCAGGACCTCGGCCGCACGCTGCCCCAGGGCGTACGCGCGGACCAGGTGCTGTTCCGCCAAGCCAACTTCATCGAAGCCTCGATCAGCAATGTCGAGGACGCCCTGCGGGACGCTGTCATCGTCGTTGCGGTCATCCTATTCGCCTTCCTGCTGAACGTGCGGACGACGGCGATCTCCCTGCTCGCCATCCCGATCTCGATCCTGTTCACCGTGCTGGTGTTCCGGCTGGCCGGCCTGTCCATCAACACCATGACCCTTGGCGGCCTCGCCATCGCCATCGGCGAGCTGGTGGACGACGCCGTAGTGGACGTGGAGAACGTGTTTCGGCGCCTGAAGGAGAACCGCGAGGCAGGCAGCGCGGTGCCAGTGCTGGAGGTGGTGGCGCGCGCCAGCCAGGAGGTGCGCTCCGGTATCATCTACGCGACCATGACAGTGGTCCTGGTGTTCTTACCGCTATTCGCCTTGCAGGGCATTGAGGGCAAGCTCTTCGCACCCCTCGGCGTCGCCTACATCGTCTCGATCCTGGGCAGCCTCGTCACTTCCGTCACGGTGACGCCCGTCCTTTGCTACTACCTGATTCCCGGTATGAAGCGCCTCGCGGAGCGGGAAAGCCCGCCCGTGCGCGTGCTGAAGAGGTGGGACGCGCGGCTGCTGCGCTGGTCCTTCGACAAGCTGGCGCCGCTGGTGGGCATCGCTGCCGTGCTGGTCGGGCTTGCGGGCGTTGGAGCCTGGTTCCTGCCGCGCACCTTCCTGCCGCCGTTCAACGAGGGGACGCTGACGGTCTCCATGACCTTCCAGCCCGGCATCAGCCTGGCCGAAAGCAATCGGCTGGGCGCCATCGCCGAGCGGCTCATCATGGGGGTGCCCGAGGTGCGCTCGGTCGGCCGCCGCGTCGGCCGGGCCGAGCTGGATGAGCACGCGGAGGGCGTCCACTCGACCGAGATGGACGTGGACCTGAAACCGGGCCGCCCCAAGGAGGAGGTTTTGGCCGACCTTCGAAGCCGGGTCGCCGTGCTGCCTGCCGCTTTCAACATCGGCCAGCCCATCGGGCACCGGCTGGAACATCTGCTGTCCGGCGTGAACGCCGCCATCGCCGTGAAGCTGTATGGTGACGACCTCGACACGCTCCGCGGCCTGGCCGAGGACTTGCGCGCCCGCATGGCCGGCATCCCCGGCCTGGTGGACCTGCTGGTGGAACGCCAGGTGCGCGTGCCGCAGCTCCAGGTCCGGCTCGACTACGGCCGCGCCGCGCTCTACGGCGTGACGCCCGCCGCCCTCGCCGACAGCCTGGAGAAGCTGAGCAACGGCAAGGTGGTCAGCCAGGTCGTGGACGGGCAGAAGCGCTTCGACGTGGTGCTGCGCCTGTCCGACCCGGAGCGCACGACGGAGGCCTTGGCCGGCCTGCTGATCGAGACGCCCCGCGGCCGCGTGCCGCTCCGCACCTTCGCGGACGTGGAGGACACGGACGGGCCCAACCAGGTGCTGGGCGAGAACGGGCGCCGCCGCATCGTCGTGCAGGCCAACACCGACGGTTCCGGCGAGGGCCGGATCGTCGAGGCAATCCGCGCCGAGATCGCCGGACTGGGCTTGCCGCAGGGCTACTCGGTCGCGGTCGAGGGCACGTTCCAGGCGCAGGAAGAGGCCACCAAGCTGATCGGGGCGCTGTCCCTGGTCAGTCTGGCGATGATCTTTACCGTGCTGTACTCGCGCTACCGCTCGGCGGTGCTGGCGTTGCTCATCATGGGCAACGTGCCGTTGGCCCTGATCGGCTCGGTGGCGGCGCTGTGGATCGCGGGCCAGCCACTTTCGGTGGCCAGCATGGTGGGTTTTATCACGCTGACCGGCATTTCGGCGCGCAACGGGATCCTGAAGGTCAGCCACTACATCAACCTGGTCCTGCACGAGGGCTGCGCGTTCGGGCCGGACATGGTGGTGCGCGGCAGCCTGGAGCGGCTGACCCCGGTGCTAATGACGGCGCTGTCGGCTGGGTTCGCGCTCCTGCCGCTGATGCTGGGGGCCGATGCGCCCGGCAAGGAAATCTTGCACCCGGTCGCCATCACTATCTTCGGCGGCCTGGTCAGCGCGACGCTGCTCGACACGCTGCTGACCCCCGTCCTGTTCCTGCGCCTCGGCCGCAAGCCGCTTGAGCGGCTGATGCAGCCCGACGCCAACGGGCTGCGGCCCGCCGAGGCGTTCTGACCTCTTTACCTCAAGGAGAACCACCATGAGACCATTCACACTCGCCTTCGCCTTCGCACTCCTGGGTGCGCCGATCGCCGCACATGCGCACGGCCCGACGCCGGCCGCTTCCCATGGCGGGCAGGTCCAGGAGGCCGCCGAACACTGGGTCGAACTCGTGATCCGCGCCGACCAGGTGACGGTGTTCGTCAACGAGCCCGACAACAAGCCGCTCGCCGCAAAGGAATGGAGCGGCAAGGCAACCATCCTCGTCGGCGGCAAGACGGAAACCGTCACGCTCGCGCCCGCCGACGGCAACAGCGCGACCGGGCGTCTTGCCGCCCCCGCCAGCGGCCGGGTGACCGCGGTTCTCCAGCTCACCATCGACGGCAAACCGACGCAGGCCCGGTTCGCCATCACCCAATAACCACCCGGATTCAACACCCACCTCAGGAGGTCCCATGACCCACCGTTTCTGCCAGGGCATTCCCGCCGTTGCCGCCCTTGCCGCCCTTCTCCTCGCGTTCCCCGCCTTCGCGCAGCCGCGTCCCGCAGCTCCGTCGAGCCCGGCTGCAACGCCGGGGATGCCGATGCCGGGCAGCCAGGCTGGAATACCGATGTCGACGAATCATCAAGAGATGATGCAGTCCATGGAAAAGATGAACCGCGACATGATGGGTGCCCCGATGACGGGCGACCCGGACCGCGACCTCGTCACCATGATGATGCCGCATCACCAGGGCGCGATCGATATGGCCCGCATCTACCTGCGCGACGGCAAGGACCCTGTGATCCGCAAAATGGCGCAGAAGATCATCGTCGATCAGGAACGTGAAATCCGCGACTTCAAGGCGTGGCTGGCCAAGCATACCGCACCGGCTTGGTAAGCGCCTGATAGGAACAGGGCTGGGTTGACCAACGCCCGTTGCAAAGTACGCAGCAGCTTGCCGCAATCCCCCTCCGTCCCGGTCCTCAAGTCCCGGGCCACCAACGCCGGTGAGGGAGGCAGGTCGGGCGCGGCCTTCAGGCGCGTGGCCAGTGCCGCGGCCCGTCGTAGCCCGTCTCTGACAACCGCTAGGTCTCGTGGCCTCGCCTTCCCGAGCGACAACCGGCCGCAGGCTCGCAGCAGATCGGGCAGGTTCGACAACTCCTCGATACATCCACTGCGCAGTTGCGGGTTTTCGACCATGACTTTCACCATGGCCAGGCGTCGCTCGATAAGGCGCGGGCTGGTCAGGGGAGCAGCAAGTTGCTTGGCCAACAGGCGGGCGCCGGCCGGCGTCACCGTCCGGTCGAGTACGGCGACAAGGGCCCCATCATGTCCGGAGGCGGAGGTAAATACCTCCAAGCCGCGCAACGTGGGCGCCCGTTTGCCATTGTGGCCCGAAGGCTTGCTCCAGGAGTGAAGTGCCGCCGCCCGGCCCAAGCTCTTCCGTTTGCAGGTCAGAGAACCGCGCCCCGGAGCCGCGCACGACGACAGCGAGCGCCTCGGACCCTTCCGGCCATCGCGACACGAGTATCTCCGCTGGGCCGATCCGGGCCAGGGCCGAAGCAGCACCGCTGAGCGACGCCATGCAGGTGCCGGACTCGCCAGTCGAGAGGTCGATGAAGGCGAAGCCGACCGTATCGCCCTCCGTGTGCGCCACGACCAGGTTGTTGGACCGCTCGCTCGTGAGCACGTCGGCGTCTACGGAGGTGGCTGGCGTCAGCAGGCGGAGCGGACGGTCCCGTCCGGCCTCGGGCGGCTGCTCCGAGATGGCGAGCTTGTGCCCGGCAGCCAGAAGCCGCGCGGTAGCGGGTGCCGACCTGGATGCCGGGATGCCGCACATCGGCACATCAGGGGCGTCCCTTTGTCGGCGCCGGGTCAGCTGGATGCCGAGCGCACGAGACGTGGTGAGCGCGTCCCCATGCAACAACTCATAGAACTCGCCGACCCGATACAGCACCAAGTGGCCCGGGGCTGCCGCTGCCGCTGGCGCGTGAGCGGCCATCATGGGGCTACTTTCGGCAATCGCTTCCATCAAACCCCTG
>CAXSEX010000300.1:0-5960 GCA_964236415.1 uncultured Acetobacteraceae bacterium
TCCCGTCGAGGTCGATGTTGTAGGCGTCCACGTGGATGGTGACGTGCTGGCCGGACCGGACGTGGCGCAGGTCCACCTCGCGGTAGTTCGCCAGGATGTAAACGCGGTCGAGCGGAACGACCACCATGAGTTGCGCGCCGGGGCTGACGATGTTGCCCACCTGCACCGTGCGCTGGCCGACCATGCCGTCCACGGGCGCCAGGATGCGGGTGTAGCTGAGGTTGAGCTTGGCCTGGTCGAGTTGCGCCTGGTCCCCCTTCACCGTGCTCTCGCTGGAAGACTTCTGCTTTTCGAGCACCTCCAACTGCTTGCGGGCCGCGTCCACGGAGGCTTGCGCGCCTTGCAGGGACGCCTGGTCCTGCTGGAGCTGGGACTCCGTCTGCTGGCGCTGCTGCCCGCTGCCCGCCCCGGTGGCGGCCAGGGCGGCGTACCGCTTCTGGTCGGCCTGGGCGAAGCCGAGCCTCGCCTTGGCGGAGGCGACGTTGGCTTCCTCCTGCGTGATCAAGGCCGGCTGCCGGCTCACGTTGGCCGAGGCGTTGCCGGTCTGGGCCTGGTCGCGCTCCAGCGTCGCCTGCGCCTGCGCCACGGACACCTCGTAGTTCCGCGGGTCGAGCGTCACCAGCACCTGCCCGGCCTTCACCACCTGGTTGTCGTCCACCTGCACGCTCGCGACCTGGCCGGATACTTGCGGGGCGATAGTGGCGTAGTGCACTTCCACGTAGGCGTCGTCCGTCCAGATGTCCGGGCGCGGCCCGTAGATGATGTACAGCACGACGCCGACGAAGGCCGCGACCACCAGCCCGGCGACAACGAAGGGCCAGCGTGCCCGCGGCTTCTGCTGCTTGCCGTCCTGCTTGTTCCCCTTCTTGTCCTTGTCCTCCTTGTCCTCCTTGTCCTCCTTTTCCCCCGGTTTCTTGTTCTCGGCGCCTTGCAAGCTTTTCACGTCGTCAGCCATCGCTGCTCCTCAATGCTTGGCCAGTTGGAGGCGGGGGGGCAGCGTGTGCTTTGCAAGCAGGAGCATGAGCAGGGCAAGTGCGACGGCGATGGCCGCGAGCACGAGGTAGGCGTCGCTCAGCGTCAGCACGGTCGCCTGCATCTGCACCGCGCTGCGGACTTGGCCGGGGCTGCCAAGGCTGCTCAGCAGCGGCGTTCCGCTGTTCTGCCCGATCTGGTCGACGATCCGGTTGTAGTGCAGCCCCCCGCGCCAGCGGTTGATCAGGTCGAACAGCCACGCCCCCGTCGCTTCCGAGATGGCGCGCGGCACGTTCACCAGGGCGGAGGCGAACGGCCCCTCCTCCGCCTTGGTGATGGAGTTGGTGGACAGCATCAGCAAGGTCATCACGACCATCGGCTGCCCGACCGCTTGCAGCGACTGCCACAGGACGAACTGCTGGGCCTCCCAGCGGGGGTTGACGAGCGACATGCCGATGCAGGACGCGATGATCAGCACGAGGCCGAGCAGGTGGACGGCGCGCGCGTCGATGGCGGGGTGGTCCAGCAGCCAGGCCACGGCCGGGAGCATCACGAGCTGCGCAGCGGCGATCAGGAGCGTCAGTCCCTGGTACTGCTCAGGGCGGAACCCCTGCACTTCCCGGAGGAAGTTGAACGGCACCGTCGAGCCTGACTGCGCGATCAGGAGGAAGCAGAACAGCGCGCAGCAGCCGTAGCACAGGTTCGGCCGCCCGAGCAGCTGCAGCTTCAGCAAGGGCATCGGGTGGAACCACTCGTTGACCAGGAGCAGCGGGATCGCGACCGCGCTGACCAGCGCCAGCACGGAGATCAGGTGCGAGTTGAACCAGTCCAGCCGGTTCCCCTGGTAGAGCATCGTGCTGAACGCCCCGAACCCGACGATGAGCAGCAGCATCCCGCGCCAGTCGATGATCCGGAACCGCTGGTACTGCGGCGGGTCCTGGGGCAGGCCGTACCAGGCCAGCGTCCCGGCCAGCAGGCAATACGGGATGGCCTGGTAGAACACGAAGCGCCATCCCACCAGGTCCGTCCAGAGCGCCGCCAAGGGCGCCGCGATCCCGGGCGTGAAGGTCGCGGTCAGCGCATAGACGGCCAGGCCATACAGCCGGATGTCCGGGGTCAGCACGCGCAGCGCCGTCGTCATCAGCAGCGGGATGGCGAACCCGCCGGCCAACCCCTGCAGGATGCGGAGCGCGTAGATCCCCGCGATGTCGGGACTGAACGGGATCAGCACGCTGGACAGGCCGCACAGCACGACCACGAACAGCGTCCAGCGGCGCAAGGAGAACGTCACCAGCATCCACGGCGAGAAGGCCATGCCGACGATTTCCGCCGAGATGTACAGGCTGCTGAACCAGGTCGCCGGATCGTGGCTGATGGCGAGGCCGCCCTGGATGTTGCCGATGGCGATGGTGGAGACCTGGTCGTTGATCTCGGACGCCATCGCCAGGATCAAGACGCCAAGCAGCCCGATCAACTGGTCCGCCTCCGTTTGGCCGCCATGGATTGGGTGACGGAACCTGCTGGAAGCGGCTTCATTCCGTCACCCTCCATGTCCTGCCTTTCGATTCCCACGGTCCTCATTCCAGCTTGGTCGGCGCGGGACTGGCTGCCGCGGCGTTGAGGCCCGCATGCGCAGCACTCACGCCTCGCCCCAAAGCCCCAGAACCTTTTGCGCTGCTGGACGGGCACGCAGCCGCTTGAAGTGCCGTTCGACGTTGATGGGCATCGCGACCTCGAACTGCGGCGCCCAGCGCTCGACATAGAACAGCGCGGCGTCCGCGATGGTGAGGCTGTCGCCCACCGCGTACTCGTGCCGGCCCAGCTGCGCGTCGAGGATCGCGAAGCCCGCCTCCGCCAGCTCGCGGCCCTGCTTCCTGACCGCGTCCTTGCCCAGCCCGAGCGTGCCGTGAACCATGTCCTGCGGCTCGAACAGCTGCGGCACGATCAGGCGCCCATAGCCTTGGCCGTGGATCGTGCCCTCGACATAGGCCAGCACCTCGACCACGCGGGCCTCGCCTTCCGCGTCGGTGGGAAGCAGGCCCTTCTCAGGGCTGGTGCGCGCGAGCCAGGTCGCGATTGCGCTGAACTCCGTCAGCACCGTGCCGTCGTCGCGCACAAGGGTCGGCACCTTGCCCTTCGGGTTCAGGCCCGAGAAGGGCGGGCGGTGGGTGGCGCCGCCGCTCACGTCCAGCTTCTCGGTCTCGTAGGGCTTGCCGATCTCCTCCAGCAGGAAATGGATGCCGATCGCACAGGTGTGCGGCCCCCAGTAAAGCTTCATCATGCCTTCTCCAGCATCTCGGTCCGGTACTTGGCGGCCAGCTGCTGCGCCACCTTGGCTTTTTCCGCCTTTTCCTCCTTGCTGACCTCGGGCAGCGGCCCGGTGCGGCTTTCGACGGGCACGCCGGTCGCCATGAAGAACTCGTCCTGCCCCGCCGGGGCGCACAGGCACAGCATGTGCACCTGCTTGCCCGAGGTGTTCTTGAACTGGTGCGGCGCGTCGGACGGGATGTTGACGGTGAACGGCGCCTTCACCGTCTGCGTTTGCCCGCGGAAGGTGAACTGCAGCTCGCCGTCCAGCAAGGAGAACATCTCCTCGAAGTCGTGGCGGTGCGGCGGCGGGCCGCCGCCGTCGTTCACCAGCATGTCGATCAGGCAGAAGCGGCCCTCGGTCGCCGATCCCGGCACCACGACCGTGTACACGTCGCCCGCGAGCAGGATGTGGCGCAGCTCTGGGCCGTCCGGCTCGGCGACCGTCAGCTTGCGGTCCGGGTCGTCGGCCGGCAACGGGGCCTGGGACGGCACGGCGGTGATCGAATAATCTGTCATGGTCTTCTCCTTTGCAAGGTTTAGGCGAGTGCAAGGTTCAGGCAAGCTTCGCCGCCATGGCGAGCACGTGGCGGACCACGGCGTCAGGGCGCTCCTCGGGCACGAAATGGCCGCAGTCGGGCAGCGTTTCCGCGTCCACGTGCTGCGCCACCATCTTCACCATCTCGCCAACCTTGGCGCCGAGCGACTTCTCGCCGCCGATCGCGACCACGGGCACGGACACCTTGGACTTGGCCAGCGCCTCGGTCTGCTCGATGCTGGTGAAGGCGGCACGGTAAACGCCCATGGCACCGAGCACGCCTTCGCGCCCCGAGAAGCTCCGCAGGTACTCGTCAATCGCGGCCGGCGTAATCGCTTCCGGCTTGGCGGCGTCGCCCTCGTAGAACCAGGTGAGGAACGCGCGCTCGTGGCCCACCACCAGCCGCTGCGGCACGCCGGGGGCCAGCGGCAACACCCACCACCACATCGAGCCGTGCTCCATCGCCTCGGGCGTGTAGGCGATGATCTTGCGCAGCACGTCGCCGAGCATGGCGGGCGCCTCCATGTAGAGCAGGCCCGCGGCCTCCTCCGGATGGTCGGCGCACCAGATCAGCGCCGGCGGCGCCCCCATGTCGTGGGCGGCGTGGATCAACGGGCGCCCGGCGCCGAAGCCGAGTTCCTTTGCCAAGGCGCGGCCTTCCTCGGCCAGCGCGCGGGCGTCGTAGCCCTCGGTCCCATCCGGCTTGTCGCTGTCGCCGTAGCCGCGCATGTCGGGAACCAGCACCGCCAGGCCCGCCTGCGCCAGCGCCGGGGCCACTTCGCGCCAGGCGTAGCTTGTTGACAGGAAGCCGTGCCAAAGCATGACCGGCTGGCCGTGCGGGTCGCCGCCGATCCAGTAATGCAGCCGCACGCCGTTGATGGCGACCGTCTCGCTGCGGAAGCCGGGGATTGTGGCCGTGGATGGCATGGGGGTCATCGTATGCTCCTTGATCGACCGAAGCTTGCCGTCATGGCAGCCGCGAGCTGTTCCCAACGGTCAGGGCCCTCATTGATGTCCTCAACGAAGCCCCGCCGGGCCGGTTGCGGCAGGACGCCCCGTTGCTTGCATGGGCGCCGCTGCGGCCAGTGCAGCAAAACCTTCATGGACGCATCATCCCGGGGCCGCGTCAGAAGTGGATTGAACCACGACCCTGTACAACGCCGGATTGGCATGCACGTTGGCGTCTTTGCCCTCATGGACCTCGATTGTCCTGAAGGCCGCGTGGTACAATTCCTCGTTTTCCCAGATCGCCACGTTCACGTAAAGGAACCGGGCATCGTCCTTGAGCGCGCGGTGCAACCGGGTTTCGACGAAGCCTTTCCGGCCCTTCACCTGCGCCGAAGTCTGCTTCCATTGTTCCAGGAACACGGCTTCATCGTTCACCGGCACCTCGAACGCGTTGATGAGCGTCACTGGCATCGTGTTGCACTCCTCGTTGTTTGGTCATGCGATCCGGACTGGGTATTCCCCAAGTCAGGTCCGGTCAGTCGGACCCCGCACCCGGGCGTTGGGAGCCGGCCAGCTCGGTCCAATGGCTGGCGTCGGGTCCCTCGGCGATCAGCCCCTCCTCACTGGTCGTTTTGAAAAAGGACTGCATGCCGGCGTCCTTCATGTGCTTGTCGAGCGCCTGCTCATCCGTCCAATGCTCGAACAGCAGGAAGTGCCGCGGATCGTCCCTCGAAACATGCACGACGAAGCCGAGGTTGCCGGGCGTCGCCAACGCCGGCCCCACGGTTGCGAGGATGGCCTCCCGCAGCCGGTCCTCCTTCCCAGACGCCGCCGTCAGGCGGCTGATGCTCATCAAGGGTTCTTTGCTGCCAGGCGGCATCATATGCTCCCATTAAAACGAGGAACGGTGCTGGCCATCGCCGGGCCAGGGCCGTCACGTCCGGACCCGGTCAACCGACCTCGGCGAAGATGCCGCGGGACGGGTCGACGAACTCGACGATGTTTCCGTCCGGATCCTCCACGAACACCGTGCCGATGCCGTAGGTAAGGTCGCCCGTGTCCGTGAGGCTGCGCCGTCCCGGCTTTCCCCCGCCTGGCTTGTAGAGTTCGGCCTGGAACGGCTTGAACCCGTGCCGCAGCAGCAGCGCGACGACATCCTCCAGGCTATCGACGTGCAGCGAAAGGTGCCTCGCGA
>CAXSEX010000301.1:0-5954 GCA_964236415.1 uncultured Acetobacteraceae bacterium
TGTCCATGGGCCCGAGCGGCGTGGCTGCGGCCGTGCTTGCCGGTGCCGCCTCGCGGCTTCGCCCACGCGGCGGCGTCCGGCGCTGTTCCGCCGCTGCCACCCTGCCCAGCGTCGCCGCGAGCGCCGTTCCGGCAACCAAAATCCCACGGCGACCCAGCATGCCCCGGCGCTCCCTGTTTTCGCACGATTCCTGCATCGGTTACTCCGCCCCCACGGCCCGGTCCAGCGCCGAACAATGCTGCAGGGTCCCGCGTCCCTGGTCAGCCGTCGGTCAGCGAACAGCTTGTCAAGCAGCCGATCGACCCAGAAGGCCCACAGCAAGAGCATAGAAGTCGGACGGGTTGTAGCGTCGGATCACGTTGAAATTGGGATAGGTCATGAACCCCTCCCCCGGCTCCGCCCCGCTCGGCACGACCACCGCGCCCTGGATATCGGTCCGGCCGAACTCAAGGCCATCCAGCCGCCGCACGCCCATGCGCGTCCACTCGACGAGACTCCGGCGATTGTCGCGCACCGCCTCCGCCGTGTCGAAGCCCGGAGGCAGCCGGACCGGCTGCGCCCAAGGCTCCCCGCGGCGCCAGCCGTTCTTTGCCAGGTAGTTGCCGACCGACCCGAACACATCCGGCTTGCTGTCCCAGATGTCGCGCCGCCCGTCGCCGTCGAAGTCCACGGCAAAGCGCAGGTAAGAGCTTGGCATGAACTGCGGCTGCCCCATCGCCCCAGCCCAGCCGCCCGTCATGCGGGCGGGCGCCACGTCGCCCTGGTCCAGGATGCGCAACGCGCTGATCAACTCGCCGCGGAAATACGCCGCCCGCCGCCCTTCCCAGGCCAAGGTCGAAAGCGCCTCAACCAACCGGTAATTGCCCTTGTTGGCGCCGAAGGCCGACTCGACGCCCCAGATACCCATGATGATCAACGGGTCCACGCCAAACCGCTCCTCGACCCGGGCCAGCAAAGGGCGCTCGCGGGCGTAGTTCTCGCGTGCGGCCTGCAAACGGCTTTCCGGCAACACGCGGGCACGGTACTCCGGCCAGGTCAGGGTGAACTCCGGCTGGCGGCGGTCAAGTTCGATCACCTTTTGGTTCGGTTCCACGCCGGCAAAGGCCTGCTGCAGGATCGTCTCGCGCAGGCCGGCGCGCCGGGCCTCCGTTTTCACGCCGCTCACGAAGGCTGCAAAGGAGTCCTGCCCCCGCGTCGGCGTCGCGAGAACGGCGAGCGGAGTCGAGCACAGCAACGCGCGGCGGGATATCATTTCGCAAGTGTGGCACGAAGCCGCGCCGGCCGGCAACAGACTTGGACCCGCGCCTGATCCGAGGCAGGATGCGGCAATCGACGGGGAACGACCATGGAGATCACAGCCGAGCTGTCCGTCTTCAGCGCCAACGTATCGACCGCGGCATTGCCGCCGGCAGTGGCCGAGCGGGCCGCTATACCCCGGTCGGCGCCGCATTGCTGAGTGGCTCCTTGGGCCACTCACTCGATTTCGACGACACCCATGCGGCCGGGTCGCTGCATCCGGGCTGCCCGGTGATCTCGGCGGCATTGGCGGCTGGCCAGATGGCGGACACCAGAGGCGCCGGCGTGCTCGCAGGGATCGTTTCGGGGTACGAGGTTGCTTGCCGAGTCGCCTTGGCGCTGCCGGCGGGCGACCACTACGCCCGCGGCTTTCACCCGAGTGCGACCTGTGGCGCGTTCGGCGCTGCGGCGGCGGCCGGCCGGGTGTTCGGGCTTGGCGCAAGCGACATAGCCTCGGCCCTCGGCATCGCCCTCAGCCAAGCCGCCGGCAGCCTGCAGTTCCTGGCGAACGGCGCATGGACCAAGCGGTTTCAGGTTGGCTGGTCCGGCATGGCCGGGCTGACGGCGGCAACCCTGGCGCGGGAAGGATTCAAGGGCGCGGCGGACGCCCTGGAAGGCACGCATGGCTTCCTCAACGCTTACGTCCCTTCCCCCAACCCAGTCCGCGCAGTCCAGGGATTGGGCACCGAGTTCGAACTGATGCAAACGGCGGTGAAGCCCTACCCGTCCTGCCGCTACGGCCATGCCGGCATCGACGCCGCCCTCATGCTGCGGGCCGAGCACGCCATCGACCCGGCCACCATCGAGCGTGTGACGCTCGGCCTTCCAGAAGCAGGCATGCGGCTGATCGGCGCGCCCGCGGCGCAGAAGGCCGACCCGCAGAACGTGGTGGACGGGCAGTTCAGCGGACCGTTCGTGATCGCGGCGGCGCTGGCCACCGGGCGCATGGACTGGGACAGCTACGCCCTGCTGCGCGATGCCCGCATCCGTGCCCTGCTGCCGCGCATCGCCTGCGAATGGGACGCCGACATGCAGGGCTCGCCATCGACAGTGCGCCCGGCGTCGGCCGGCTGCTGTCCATGGCCGCGCCCATGGCGGGCGCGCAACTGGCCGGCGATTAGTTGAAGCGGCCGGTCTTAGGAAACCCGTTGGGCGGCATCCGGCCCGCCTGGCCGCGCGCTCCGGTCCAGTCCCGCAATCCCATCTCCGTCCGCGTCTTCTCCCCCAGCCGCCAGGTCAAGCCCTCGGCCAATCGGAACACCTTGGCATCCGCCAGCTTGCCATCCCGATGCTTCTGTAGCAGCACGCCGGAGCCACGGGACAACTCCGGCACCTCATTCAGCGGGAACACCAGCAGCTTGCGGTTGGTGCCGATCACCGCGACGTGGTCGCCCTCGACCGGGATGCAGAGCAGCGCGGTATCGGGCGGCTTCACATTCAGCACCTGCTTACCGGTGCGCTTCTCTGCCAGCAGGTCCACGGCGGGCACGATGAAGCCCCGGCTGGCGGAACTGGCCACCAAGTAGCGCACTCCTTCCCGCCAAACAAACAGGGCGGCCAAGTCGTCATCGCCCAGCTCCGCCAGCACCCGGATCGGCTGCCCGTCGCCCCGGCCCCGCGGCAGGTCGCCGGCGCGCAGCGTGTAGGCGCGGCCGTTGCCGGCAAACAGGCAGAGCCGGTCCGTCGTCTGGCAGGGCACCAGAAGGCGCAGCTTGTCGCCCTCCTTGAACTTCAGCTCGGCGTCCTCGGCCAAATGGCCCTTCACCGCCCGGAGCCAGCCCTTGTCGGACAGCACGACGGTGATCGGCTCGCGTTCGATCAGACTATCGGCGTTCACCTCGATGACCTGCGGCGCCTGGCCCAGCACGGTCCGCCGGGCGCCCAGCGCGCCCTCCCCGAACTTGTCCCGCACGGCCGCAAGCTCACCTTCGATCTTGCGCCACCGCCGGGCCGCGTCCTTCAGCAGTCCCTCGACCTCCCGCTGCTCCTTGGACAGTGCCCTGTGCTCGCGCCGGATCTCCATCTCCTCCAGCCGCCGCAGCGAGCGGAGCCGCATGTTCAGGATCGACTCCGCCTGCAAATCGGTCAGCGTGAAGCGCGCAACCAGGGCCGGTTTCGGGTGGTCCTCCTCGCGGATGATCCGGATCACCTCGTCGAGGTTCAGGAACACCGCCAAGTAGCCGTCCAACACCTCCAGCCGGCGCTCGATGGCTGCCAGCCGGTGACGGGAGCGGCGGACCAGCACCTCTTGCCGATGATCGAGCCAGGCCTGCAGCACCCCACGCAGCCCCAGTACTATGGGCGTCCGGTCGGCAGTCAGCACGTTCATGTTCAGCGGGAACCGGCTCTCCAGCGCGGTCGCGCGGAACATGGTTTCCATCAGCACCTCCGGCTCCACGCCGCGCGACTTCGGCTCCAGCACCAGCCGAACCTGCTCGGTGCTCTCGTCCCGCACGTCCCCGAGAAACGGCAGCTTCTTGACTTCCAGCAGCTCGGCGATCTGCTCGATCAGCCGGGCCTTTTGCACCTGGTAGGGAATCTCGCTGACCACGACATGCCAGGCGCCGTGCTTGCCCCGCTCGATTTCCCACTTGGCGCGCATGCGGAAGCCGCCGCGCCCGGTCTCGTAGGCGTGCAGGAGGGCGGCCGGGTCCTCGATCAGCGTGCCGCCGGTCGGGAAATCCGGGCCGGGCATATGGGCCAGCAGTTCGGCCGTCGTCGCTTCAGGATTTTGGATCAGGTGAATCGCCGCGGCACAGACCTCGCCCGCGTTATGCGGCGGGATGCTGGTGGCCATGCCGACCGCGATTCCCGCAGCGCCGTTCGCCAGCAGGTTCGGGAACCCGCCCGGCAGCACGACCGGCTCGCTCTCCTCGCCGTCATAGGTCGCGCGGAAATCCACGGCATCATCGTCGATGCCGGACAGCAGGGTCTGTGCCACCTCGGTGAGACGTGCCTCGGTGTAGCGCATCGCGGCGGGGTTATCGCCGTCGATGTTGCCGAAGTTGCCCTGCCCCTCGATCAGCGGGTAGCGCGCCGCGAACTCCTGGGCCAGCCGGACCAGCGCTTCATAGACTGAGGCGTCGCCATGCGGATGGTATTTGCCGATCACGTCGCCCACGACCCGGGCGCACTTCTTGAAGCCGGAGGTTGGGTCAAGCTTCAGTTGGTGCATGGCATAGACCAGCCGCCGATGCACCGGCTTCAGCCCGTCGCGCACGTCCGGCAGGCTACGGGACATGATCGTGCTCAACGCATAAGCGAGGTAACGTTCGCTCAGCGCGTCCGCGAGCGGCGTGTCGGCAATTGTTCCGGTCAAATCATCAGGCATCTCGGCTCCCCTATCTGGAACATATAGAGAACTATGGACTCGTCGCCAAGGTCGAAACCCGGTCGTAGAGCATGTCCCGCGCCGGCGGCAACGGCCGATGCTGGTGCCCGAAGGCATCCCGTGCCAAGAAGTGTCCCGTCAGCTTGAGGCCGTCGCGCCAGTCCTCAGTGGATGCCGAGTTCCCACCGACCAGGAAGCCCGGCAGGCGCAGCAAGCGTGGCCGCCACTCGCCCGCCGCCTCATCCGACACGGCGCGGCCGGTCTTCGGCGACACCCAAGCCAGCCCGGCCGTCGCCCCGGACATCGCGCAGGCCGAAAGGTCCAGCCCGTAGCCGAGTTCCGCCAGCAGCACGATCTCCCAACGCACGAGATCAGTCAGCGAGTCCGGTCCCCGCGCCAGCCCGGCAATCGACTGCACCAAGCCGGCGAACACCTTCGGATGCGGTTCGCGCTCCGGCAACGCGCCCTCCGCCACGGCGCAGGCGGAGGATAGAATGGCAAGCGACAAGGCGTCGTCCATCGCCAGCGCCGCGCCGGGATGCACCAACTCCGCCGTCATGGATCCCAACTGGTCCGGAAGCCGGGCAACCCACCGCGCCTGCACGAGGTTGCCGGGCTGCCAGGTCGGGGCTTGCGCCCGGGAGCTGCCGCCCCGGGCCAGGCCGTGGTGCCGCCCATGTCCTTCGGTCAGCACCGTGACCAGCGCGTCGCCCTCGCTATGCGGGCGGGCAGCCAGGACGATGGCAGGCGCCTCCCATTCCATCGGCGAGGCTACGCCGTGTCGTCGAGGCCGATGGCCCGCAGCCGCGCGCCCTCTTCGTCCCAGCCGGCGCGCTCCTTCACGTTCAGGAACAGGTGCACCGGGCGTTCGAGCAGGCTGGTCAGCTCCTTGCGGGCGCGGGCGCCGATCTCCTTGATGCGCCCGCCCCCTGCCCCGATCAGGATCGCCTTATGCCCAGCCCGCGCGACATAGACCGTCGCGTCCACACGCACCGAGCCATCCGGCTTCTCCTGCCAGCTCTCCGTCTCGACCGTGGTGCCGTAAGGGATCTCCTCCTGGATTTGCAGGAAGATCTGCTCCCGCACCAGCTCGGCCGCCAGCAGCCGGTCTGGCAGGTCGGTCAGGTCGTCGTCAGGGTAAAGGTGAGGTCCGGGCGGCACCCCGGCAGCCAAGGCGTCCAGCAGGCGGTCCAGCCCGCCGCCAGTGGCGGCGCTGACCATAAAGGTCTGCTCGGCCGGCAGGATCGCGCTCAGTTGGGCGGTGAGCGGCAACAGGGTGTGCGCCGCGATCAGGTCGATCTTGTTCAGCACCATCCAGGCGCGGCGT
>CAXSEX010000302.1:0-1371 GCA_964236415.1 uncultured Acetobacteraceae bacterium
GCTAGTTCTGGCGCCGGGCCGGCAGCATGGTTGAGCCGATGGAGCCGGCGCACCATGACCGCGTGGTGGCCATCGTGAGCCATTTGCCGCACCTGATTGCATTCACCATCTGCGGTACCGCCGACGACTTGGCGACCGAAGGGGAGAGCGTGGCGGCCAGCCGGTCGGAGGTGCTGAAGTTTGCGGCTTCCGGGTTCCGTGATTTCACCCGCATCGCGTCGAGCGACCCCGTGATGTGGCGCGACGTGTTCCTGAACAACCGGGAGGCGCTGCTTGAGATGCTGGCGCGTTTCACCGAGGACACGCAGGCGATGGCCCGGGCCGTCCGGTGGGGCGATGCGGCCTATATCGAGGACCGCATCGGCCGTGGCCGGCAGATCCGGCGGGGCCTTATCGAAGTGAAGCAGGCGTGACCACTTCAAGCGAAGTTGTCGTGACCGCAGGGTTTGAGGCGCTTTGGGATTGGCGCCGCCGGATTGCCGGGCTGTATGCGGCTATCCGGGCCGAACCGGATTCGCAACGCGCCTGGATGCACTGGCGAACCGTGCGTGACCGGATGTTCCGGGATCACCCCCAAAGCCCTATCGAGCCAGGGCGTGAGTTCGAGAGGCTCCATGTGTTTCCGTATGACCCTTCCCTCGTGTTTCACGTGAAACACTTGGCGATCACGGACGCTCCTGTGGAGATGTTCGAGGCTGGTGCCGATGGGCCAATCAGCATGCAGCCCTTCGCGCGCACCTGCGGCCTGCAAGCGAAGCTGGGTGGTGAACTCACCCTGTATTGGCTGCTGGGCTACGGGGGCGGCGTGTTCCTGCCCTTTGCGGATGCAACCAGCGGCCGGGAAACCTACGGCGCCGGGCGCTACCTGCTCGACACCATCAAAGGGGCCGACCTTGGCAGCACGCCCGACGGGCTGACGGTCCTGGACTTCAATTTCGCCTACAACCCGTCCTGCGCCTACTCGCCGCGCTACGTATGCCCGCTGGCACCGCAGGCGAACCGCCTGCCGATGCCCGTCAGGGCTGGAGAGCGCGTTCCGGCATAAGGCGCGTACGCCGCACGAAGCGCAGGGTCAGCAGCGTCGCCACGGCAATCAGGCCTGCGGCCAAGCCCCACCAAGCCCCTTCGACGCCCCAGCCGGCGCGCGACGTCAGGAACCAGGCAGCCGGGAAGCCAACACCCCAATACGCCATGACCGCGAGAACAAAAGGCACGCGCGTGTCCCCCAGCCCGCGCAACGCGCCGCCCGCGACACACTGCACGCCGTCCGCCACTTGGAACACGACCACGACGCTCAGCAATCCCGTCGCGAGGGTGAACGCCTCGGCGCTGCCCGGCGATGCCGGGTCAAGGTAAAGGCCAACCACGGCG
>CAXSEX010000302.1:1381-5939 GCA_964236415.1 uncultured Acetobacteraceae bacterium
CCGCAATGCCCTCGAACACGGCGCCCAGGCCGATGGCGACCAACCCGGCCCGGCGCGCGCCGGGTTGGTCGCCGGCGCCGACGCAGTGGCCGACCCGGACGTTCGCCGCCTGGGCAATCGCGAGCGGCACCATGAACGCGACGGACAGGATGTTCAAAGCAACCTGCTGCGCCGCCAGCGGCACCGGACCCAGTTGCCCGATCAGCAGCGCGACGGCGAGAAACAGCCCGGTCTCGACGGCAAAGGTCGCGCTCACCGGAGCGCCGAGCCGCAGCATGGTGCCAAGCAGGGCGGGTCGGGGACGCCGCCACGCCACGAAGCGCCGCAACCCCGGGCGGCCATGCAGCAGGAGCAGCAGGGCAACGGCCCCCGCCGTCAGCGACGCCACCGTGGCCAGCGCCGGTCCCCGCAGGCCCAATGCGGGCAGGCCCCAGGCTCCATGGACAAACCCATAGCAGAGCGCGCCGTTGCCTGCGGCGGACGCAAGGGAAACCCACAACACCATCCCACCCCGGTCGATGGCCGGCAGGAAGGCGCGCATCAGCCCCATTCCCAGCAACGCGCCCGGCGTGGCCCAGCGGAGAGTGCCCACGAAAACGCCAGCGCCATGCGCCAGCGCCGCCGACTCCCCCGCCGCCAGCAACAGCGGCTCAGCCGCGCTGAACAACGCGAAGCCGGGTACGACCAGCAGCAGCGCCAGCAGCATGCCAGTCCAGTACAGGCCGGGCATCTCCGCATCCCGCCCGGCGCCGCGCGCCTGGGAAACCAGGACGGCAAGCGCCGTCATCACGCCCTGCAGCACGACGCTGACCGTGATGAACAAAGTCTCGCCAAGACCGCCCGCGGCCAGCGCGTCGCCTCCCAAGCTGCCCAGCATCACGGTGTCGGTGATGCCCATCGCCATCTGCGCCAATTGCGCAATGGCCAGCGGGCTGGCCAGGCGCATCGTGTCGGCCGCATGATGAGCGAGGCTGGCGGCGCGTCCGCGCGGCAAAAGGCCGGTGCCGTCCAAAACAGGTTTCCTTCGAAGGATCAGCCCTGCACAGAAGGCAGGGCTTCAGGTCAATGCCGCCCAGGTCTTACCAGAACAGCGTTCCCGGCCCACCCTTGAACGGCCCAACCAACTCCGACGTGATCCAGCCGCCGTAGAAGTCGCCCTCTTGCGGGGTCACGCGCTCGTCATCGACGAAGCAGGCGTCCATGGCGCCGGCATAAACGGCCACATGGTCCCGGATCGGCAGGAAGCCCGGCGAAGGGTCCGGGTAGCCCCAGGCGGCGTCCGTCGCGACACGTCCGCCGGCCTTGACGCTGTAGTAACGCGCCGGCCCCTTCCATTCGCAGAAGCTGGTCCGCGCCGTCTGCGTCAGCACGCCTGGGGCAAATGCGGCAATCGGCAGGTAGAACCCTGGAGGATGATAGGTCTCCAGCACGCGCCAGGCTGCGGCGGTGTCGAGAATGGCTTGGCCGGCAAACACGATCCGCACCCGGCGGCGCGCAGGTTCCAGCCGTGGTGGGCGTGGGTATTCGGCGACGATCTCCCGGGTGTGCTGCAACGGCTGTCTCTCATGGAATGGACATGGCATGTTGTATGGATGCCGGCGATTGCTAAGGGCGGCGTCGCCGGTTCAAGCTGCACCATGCCGCGCGGCATCGGCTCCACCCGGCGGTCGCCCCGCTCGAACAGGCGTGTGGCCCAGCCGGTTTTCCGGCTTTCGCCACTGCTCGCCGGGTACCGCAGGGCTGACGGCGCAAGCCTCGGCTGCGCGGCCGAAAGGCCTTGTGCGGTCCCCCGCGGCGGCATATTCGAGGTCGTGCGGGGACACGCCGGCAAGGCTCATCGTCATGGTGCCGTTCCGTCGGCAATGCCGGACGAACCATTCGGAAGGTTCGATGCCACTGATGGCCGCGGCATTGCCGGAGGTCGGCAACCATGAGGGAGTGCAATCGGCGGAGTAGCAGCGGATTGGGGCCGGGTTGCACCAGCCCCTCAACTTGGCTTCGGACCGATCGCGCCATGGGGCCGGTTGGGTCCGGGAGGGATATGCAATGTCAGTCAATGTTCTCTACACGACCTCCGCCACGGCCACGGGCGGACGAGACGGCCATGCCGCCACTGCGGACGGCTCGCTCGACGTGAAGCTGGCCACGCCCAAGGAGCTGGGCGGCGGCGGCGGCCCGGGCAACAACCCGGAGCAGCTGTTCGCGACCGGCTACAGCGCGTGCTTCTTGGGCGCGATGAAGTTCGTGTCGTCCCAAGGCGGCCCGAAGGTGCCCGCCGACACGACGGTGAACGCCACGGTCGGGATCGGCCCGCGCTCGGAGGGCGGTTTCGGCCTCGACATCGAACTGGAAATCTCGTTGCCGGGCCTGGACCGGGCAGAGGCGGAGGCTCTGGTGGACAAGGCCCATCAGGTCTGCCCGTATTCCAACGCCACCCGGAACAACGTCCCGGTGCGCCTCAAGGTCGCTTAAGCATCGAGTGGGCGCCCTGGATGAAGGGCGCCCGCCGAATGATCAGACCGTGAGCGTCCCGGCGCGCGCCCGGTCATACCGGGCGGCAACGGCGTCCCAGTTCACGACGTTCCACCACGCCGCCAGGTAGTCCGCCCGGCGGTTCCGATACTTCAGGTAATAGGCGTGCTCCCACACGTCGTTGCCCAGCAGCACCTGGCCCTTCTCCATCAGCGGCGTGTCCTGGTTGGGACGCGCGGCCAGGCCCAGCTTGCCCGAAGGCTCCACCGTCACGAACACCCATCCCGAGCCGAACTGGCTCAGGCCCATGCGGTTGAACGCCGTCCGCATCGCCTCCATGCCGCCCAGGTCGCGGTTCACCGCCGCCAGCAAGGCCCCGGAGGGCTGGCCGCCACGGCCGCCCATCACCTGCCAGAACATGGTGTGGTTGGCATGGCCGCCGCCGTTGTTGCGCACCGTCGCGCGCACGGCGTCCGGCAGTTCGCCCAGCCGCGCCAGCAGCTCATACAGCGGCCTGCTGCCCAAAGCTGCGTTGTCCTTCGCCGCGTTGTTCAGCGCCGCCACATACGCGGCGTGGTGCCGGTCGTGGTGCAGCAGCATCGTCTCGGCGTCGATGTGCGGCTCGTTGGCCTCCGGCGCATAGGGCAGCGGCGGCAGCGTGAACGGACCCGGCGCCGCGCCGGACACGGCCTGGGCAAAGGCGCGCGGGGCCGCCACCGCCGCGATGCCGGCGGCACCAAGGACGGTGCGGCGTGTTGTCGTCATCGGGCTTTCTCCGTTTCCGAGATTTCGCGCGAGGGCGCGGGGAACGCTGCCGCCATCAGCGCCATGGTATAAGGGTCGCGCGGGCTGGCGAACAGCGCATCCGCCGGGCCTTCCTCCACCACGCGCCCGGCGCGCAGCACGGCAACGCGATGCGCCAGCGCCCGGACCACGGCCAAGTCATGGCTGATGAACAGGTAGGCCAGGCCGTGCCGGGCCTGCAGCGTCCGCAGCAGGTCCACGATCTGCGCCTGCACGGAGCGGTCAAGCGCGCTGGTCGGCTCGTCCAGCACCAGGAAGCGCGGCGTCAGCACCACCGCGCGGGCGATGGCGACGCGCTGGCGCTGGCCGCCGCTGAACTCGTGCGGGTAGCGCCCGGCCGCGTCGGCGGGCAGCCCCACTTCCTGCAGCGCCGCCGCGACGCGGGCCGCGCGCTCGCGCTGTCCCAGCCGAGGCTCGTGCACGCGCAGCCCCTCGGCGACGATCTCCCCCATGCTCATGCGGGGCGACAGGCTGCCGTAGGGGTCCTGGAACACGATCTGCATCGACCGGCGAAGCGGGCGCAGCTGGGACTGCGGCAGCGCCGAGATGTCCTGCCCGGCGAACGCCACCCGGCCCGTCGCCGCCTGCATCCGCAGCAGCGCCAGCCCAACGGTGCTCTTGCCGGACCCGCTCTCCCCCACCAGGCCCAGCGTTTCCCCTTCGCGGACCTGCAGGCTCACCCCGTCCACCGCCCGCACCTCGCCCACCACCCGGCGCAACAGGCCGCGGCGGACCGGGAACACGACGCGCAGGTCCTGCGCCTCGGCGAGAACGGGCGCCGCGGCCGGCACCGGGCCGGGCTGGCCGCTCGGCTCCGCGGCGATCAGCATGCGGGTGTAGGGATGCCGCGGCGCGCGGAACACCTCGGCCACCCGCCCGGTTTCCACGATGCGGCCGTCCTTCATCACGCACACCCGGTCGGCGACCCGCCGCACCACGTTGAGGTCGTGGCTAATCAGCAGCAAAGCGAGGCCGCGCGCCGCCTTTTCCCGCGCCAGCAGGTCCAGGATGCCGGCCTGGATCGTCACGTCCAGCGCCGTCGTCGGCTCGTCGGCGATCAGCAGCTTCGGGTTGTTCGCCAGCGCCATGGCGATCATCACCCGCTGCCGCTGCCCGCCGCTGAGCTGGTGCGGGAAGGCCGCCAGCCGCGTCTCCGCGTCGGGGAAGCCCACGCGCCGCAGCAGGTCGGCGACGGCGCCCCGGGCGGGCTTGCGGCCGTGCAGCGCCATCGCCTCCGCCACCTGGCGACCGATGCCGTGCAGCGGGTTCAGGCTGGTCATCG
>CAXSEX010000303.1:0-5925 GCA_964236415.1 uncultured Acetobacteraceae bacterium
GGGCGTGGTCGCTCTCGACGCTGTCCAGCACCCCGTCCGGAGGAAGGTTGCTCAGAATGTGATAGGTCGTCAGGCCCATCCCGGTGCCGAGTTCCAGTGCCCGGCGCGGACCAACGAGCCGTGTCAGCGCACCGATGAAGCGGGCCACCTCAACCGCGCCTTGTTGGGTAAAGCCAGCAACGGCGGCCCTGTCAGCCAAGTCTCTTTCGATGTCGAGCATAAAGCCTGCTCCTTGGTCGTTGGGAACGAGCCGTCTCCCGGCGGACTGCATGTCGTGCCTCAACCGGGGAGCCGACGGCTCACGGCTCTCAGGTCCATGCGCGGCCGTCTCCCAAATGTGCTGTCGTCAGCCAGCAAGGGCCTCGAACACATCCCCCTCCGGCGGCAATCCCAGGATGTGGGTGCGGTGCCACAGGGCGTAGAACAGCAGCGTCCAAGCCGCAAAACCCTCCCGCCGCGCCCCGGCCGCGCGGAACAGGGCGGCGACGCGGGCGGGGTCGGCGACCTCGGCAACGCCGGGCTGGGCGGCGACCAACGGACCCAGGCGCGCGCCCTGCCCGGCGATCCAGGCGCCGACCGGCACGGTGAAGCCCTGCTTGGGCGCGAAGGGCCGCGCCGCCGGCATGTGCCGGGCCAGCCATTGCCGCAGCAGCCACTTGCCGCGCCCGTCCCGGACCTTCATCCCATCCGGCAGGCGAAAGGCCGCCGCGGTCACGGCGGGGTCCAGCAGCGGCGTGCGCCCCTCGACCCCATGCGCCATCAGGCAGCGGTCCAGCTTGAGCAGCAGGTCATGCGGCAGCCAGTCGGCGATGTCGGTCGCCTGCGCCACCGCCAGCCGGCTGCGCCCTGGCATGGCGGCGTGCGCCTCGCTGGCCGCCAGCCCGTCGCGCCAGCCGGCGGGGCGGGCGCGCAGCACGTCCAGCTTGTCGAACGCGCCCCGCGCCCGCATCACCCGCCCGCCCAGCCACCAGGAGCGCATGGCGCTGCGGTAGCGGCCATAGCCGCCGAAGATCTCGTCGCCGCCTTCCCCGCACAGCACGACCTTGACCTCCTGCCGGGCGCGCTGCGCCAGGAACCAGCTCGGGATGATGGCATAGTCGGCGGCCGGGTCGTCCATGGCGGCGACGATGCGGGGCAGGTCGCGCCAGACCATCGCCTCCGTGATCTCCATGGTCTCGTGCCGGGCGCCGGCGGCGCGGGCGACGGCGGCGGCGTGGTCGCGCTCGTCTGCCGCACCCGGCGCCGCGAAGCCCGCGGTGTAGGCCAGCACGGGGCGGTTGTTCAGCCGGGCCATGACGGCGAGCACGGCGGCGCTGTCCACGCCGCCCGACAGGAACATGCCGTACGGCACGTCGCTGCGCTGGTGCAGGTCCACGCTTTCCATCAGCGCGTCGTCCAGCCGGGACAGCGCCGCGTCCTCCGTGATGGTTTCCGGCCCGCCTTCCGGCAGGGCGGCGATGCGGCTGCGGTCCACGATGTGCCCGTCCGCGATGCGCAGGGTCTCGCCGGGCAGCAGGCGCTCGATGCCCCCGAAGATGGTTTCGGCGCCGGTGGTGAACTGCATTTGAAGCAACTCTTCCCGCGCCGCCGGGCGGAGGGTGCGGCGGACCAGGCCCGCGGCCAGCAGCGCCTGCGCTTCCGACGCGAAGGCGAGGCCGCCGTCGATGTGGGCGACATACAGCGGCTTGATGCCGAAGGGGTCGCGCGTCAGGGTGACGCTGCGCTGCGCCCGCTCGTGGATCGCGATGGCGTACATGCCGCGCAGCGCCTGGGCATAGCCCGCGCCGTCCCGCTGCCACAGGTGCAGCGGCGGCTCGCAGTCGCAATGGGTGGAAAAGTGCACCCCGGGCATGGCGTCGCGCAGCTCGCGGTAATTGTACACCGCGCCGTTGGCGATCAGCGTCGCCGACCCGGCAAAGAACGGCTGGTCGCCGCCGGCCACGTCGATGATGGCGAGCCGGGTTTGCAGCAGGGCGGTGCGCCCCACGACGAAATGGCCGCTGCCGTCGGGTCCGCGATGCGCCAGCGCCTCCGTCAGCGCGCCCAAGGTGGCCGGGCTGGGCGGCGGGCTGCCCGGCGCCATGATGACGCCCGCGATGCCGCACATCAGGCCCGCTCCATCGCGGCCAGCGCCGTGCGCCACTGCGCGAGGACCGGCGCCTCCGCATGCTCGGCCTCGTAGCGGGCGCGTCCGGCTTCTCCGAGGCGGGCGGCGAGGCCGGGCCGGGCCAGCACGTCGGCGATGGCGGCGGCCAGCGCCTGCGGGTCCTCCCGCGGCACCAAGAGGCCGTCATGGCCCGGCGTGATCAGCTCGGCCGGCCCGGCGGCGTCGGCGGCGACCACCGGACGGCCGGCGGAGAATGCCTCGATCACCACGTTGCCCAACGGCTCGTGCCGGCTCGGGCAGGCCAGCAGGTCGCAGCGCGCCAGCAGCGCCGCCTGGTCGGTGCGCCAGCCCGGCAGGTGCAGGCGGTCCTGCACGCCCCCGTCGCGGGCGAGCGACAGGAGCGCCGCCCGCTCCGGCCCGTCCCCCGCAATGACCGCGTGCACGCCCGGCAGCATCGGCAGGGCGCGCACCAGGATGTCGAACGCCTTGTTGCGGTGCAGGCGGCCCAGCGCCAGCACCACGGGCGCGTCCTTCGGCACCGGCAGCGCGGCCGGGGCGCTGCCTGCAAGATCGGGCGCGAAGTTCGGCAAATGATGCACGCGGGAGGCCGGCCAGCCCTGGCCGCGTATCCAGGTGACGATCCCCCGGGTGTTGCCGATCAGGTGGTCGCACGCCCGGTAGTAGCGCAGGTCGTAGTAGCCACCGAGCCGCCCGGCCAGCACCCAATCGCCCGGCGGCGTTTGCCGCGCCGCCCGGTTCATCCACGCCACGACGACCCGCGGCGCGAAGCCGCGCAGGGCGGCAGCGACGCGCGGCCGGGTCAACAGGTCCAGCGCGCCCCCAAAACGGAGCTGCAACGGCGCCAGCCCCCCCGCCGCGAGCCGCCCGGCGCGGCCGGGATCGCGCCGGATCACCGGCAGGATCGTGTCTCCGGCCTGGTGCAAGGCCAGCGCCAACCGCTCGAAAAACAGCTCTGCGCCGCCGGCGGGCGCCCCGGCCATGACCTGCGCGACCCTCATCGCCGCAGCAGCCTGAACGCGGCCATGGCGGCGTCGGCCACCGTCAGCCCCTCCATCGGCGCGGCGCCCGGCGGCCCCGGCGCCACGGCCACGGCCGTTTGGCGGCCGGCAGGCGCGTACTCGGCCGCGGGACTCGGGCCGAACAGCCCCAGCGTCGGCGCCCCCGCGGCGGCGGCCAGGTGCATCAGCCCGGAATCGTTACCGACAAAGAGCTTGCAGCGGGACAGGCAGGCGGACGCCTCCGGCAGCGACAGCCGGCCGCCCAGGTCAACCGCGTCCGGCAGGGCCGCGAGGACCGGCGCCGCCATGGCCTGCTCGTCGGGACCCGGGCCGGCGAACACCACCGGGCGGGCGCCGGGCAGCATCTGGTCCTGCACGGCGCGGAACAGCGCCGCGAACCGGTCGGGCGGCCAAACCTTGCCGGACCAGTTGGCCGTAGGTCCCAAGCCGATGTAGCGCGGCCCCGGCGGCAGCAGCGCGTCCGCCCGCGCCCGGTCGGCGGCGTCGGACCAACTGACCGGCGCGGGCGGCGGCGACAGGCCGAGCGTCGTGGCGAGTTGCGCCAGCTTGTGCCCGGGCCGCCGCCCGCCGCGCATCACCGCGCGATGCCGGGCCGGAAGCAGGAAAGAGAGCGCGGAGCCGCGCAGGTCCACGACCAAGTCCCACAGCGTGCCCGCCGTGCGCCGCCACAGCGCCAGCCAATGCAGGTCGAACCGCCGCTTCGCGACGATCAAGGTTGCGTCGCGCCGCGGCATCCGGGCGAACACGCCCTCCGCCGCCGGGCCGCAAGCGACCGTGAAGCGCGCGGCGGGGTGGGCGCGCAGCAGGTGGTCGAGCAGGCCGGTGGACAGGACTGCGTCGCCGATGCGGGTCGCCGTGATGAAAAGGATGCGCATGCCGCGCCGGTGTAGCACGGACGCCGGGCTGCGCGAGCCGGGCTGGCTTGAGTTTGGCCCCGGCTTGAGTTTGGCAGGACGGCCCCCCACGTCGCCCTGATGAGCAATCTCGCCCCCTTGCCCAGCCGTGCCGTCATCGAAGTGGGGGGGGAGGACCGCGTGTCGTTCCTGCAAGGGCTGGTTTCGAACGACGTGGCGGAGGCGGCGCCAGGCCGCGCGGTGTGGGCGGCGCTGCTGACGCCGCAGGGCAAGTGGCTGGCCGACTTTTTCATCCTGACGGATGGCGGGCGCCTGTTGCTGGACTGCGAAGCCGGGCAGGCGGCGACCCTGGCAGCGCGGCTGACCCGGTTCCGGCTGCGCGCGAAGGTCGCCGTGCAGCCCGTGCCGCTGCAAGCCTACGCCGCCTGGGGCGGGGCGGCGCCGGGGGCGGGCATCGCTGCCCCTGATCCGCGCATCCCGGACGCCGGCTGGCGCGTGCTGTCCGGCGTGCCGCTGGAGGCCAACGCGACGGCGGAGGATTGGGACCGGCACCGGCTGGCGCTTGGCTTGCCGGACGGCTCGCGGGACATGGAGGCGGAGAAGACGACGCTGCTGGAAGCCGGGTTCGACGAGTTGCACGGGGTCTCATGGACTAAGGGCTGCTACATGGGCCAAGAACTGACGGCGCGGACCAAGTACCGCGGCCTGCTGAAGCGGCGGCTGGTGCCGGTGCAGATTGACGGCCCCGAGCCGCCGCCAGGCACGCCGGTGCTGCGGGCCGGGGTGGACGTGGGCGCCATGCGGTCCGCCGTTCCCGGCCTCGGCCTGGCTTTGCTGCGGCTGGATGCCATTGAAGCAGGCGACCTGGCCTGCGGCGAGGCCGTGCTGCGCCCCGCGCCCCCGGTCTGGATGCAGTTGGCGCCCGTCAGGCTGGCAGGCGCGCGCCCGGCATAGCGAGCCGCCCGACCCAATCGGCGCGCACGGCCGCGGCATGGCCGGTGAACGGGGCAGGGGTGCCGCCCCGTTCGATGGGCGTCATACGTCAGGCGTTGTTGTCGAACCCGCCGCCGGAATCAAACCCACCGGAGTCAAACCCGCCACCGCCGCCGTCGAAGCCGCCGGGGTCGCTGCTCTGGTCATAGCTGGCCTGCTGGGTGGAGTCGGCGAACCCGGACCCGTCGTCATAGTTCACGGGCTGCCCGCCGCCAGCGAAGGGATCGGCGCTGGCCTCACTGGTGTAGCCCGCGGCTGGGTCCGTGCCGGCGCCGTCAAAGGCGGTCGTGGCACCAGCGCCGCCGAGCAAGCCTTCCGCACCACCACCGCCGTGCCCGCTGAAAGCGCCCATCAGGGCATTGCCGACGAACATGCCACCGGCGACGCCCGCCGCCGTGGTCAGCGCCGAGCCGAGGAAGCCCGATCCGCCGCGCTGCTGGAACATGCCGGGCTGGTAGTTGGGCGGATACTGCGGTTGGGGCGGCGCCGAGGTCGGCTGGAACTGCTGGCCGCCATAGCCGGGCTGGCCGCCAAAGCCGCCGCGCCCCTGCTGCTGCCCTTGGGCGGCGCCCCCGCCACCGAACAGGCTGCTGAAGAAGCCCTTCTGCTGCTGCGGCGCAGCCTGCTGCGCCGCGTGCTGGGTTTGCTGCAACTCCCACTCCAGGCGGCGGATGCGGTTCTGCGCCTCGGCGAACGCCGCTTCCTGCACCAGCGCGGTTTGCGTGATGCGGTAGCGCGCTTCGGGGTATTGCTGGAACTGCTGGGCGATGAAGGCGTCGGCGTCGCGGTCGAGCGGCGGCAGGGCGGGTTGCGACTGCGGCACGCTGCCGCCGGGTCCGGCGAGGAAACCGCCGCCCTGGGGCGAGCCGGCGACCCTGGCGATGAACCGGGCAATAAGGTCGCGTTCTTCGTTTGTCATGAAAACTGTCCG
>CAXSEX010000304.1:0-5922 GCA_964236415.1 uncultured Acetobacteraceae bacterium
CGCGCAACTGCGACAACGCCGTGTTGTAGTCAGCGCGGAGGCCCTCGTAGGCCGGCAGGAAAGCCTGGTCCAAGCGGAAGGTCAGGTCGCCCTCCGACAGGCGCCCCAGCCCGGCCGCCAGCGAGGAAATCACCAAGGCCTGCGCTTTGGCTGCGTCAGCCTGCTCCGCGTCGCGCCGGACCCGCTCGTTGTCAGCCGCCTGACGCTGCCCCGCTGCCTCGTTCTCTAGGCGCAGCTTGTCGCGGGCGGCGTCCTTGAACACCTGCACCGTGCCCGCCATCGCCCCGATCTCGCCGCCGCGGCCCGCGCCGGGCACCTCGACGGACAAGTCTCCCGCGGCCAGCCGCCGCATCGCCGCCGTCATCGCCGTGATCGGCGCCGAGATGCTGCGGACCATGGACCAGCCGATCAGGACGCACAGGCCGACCGCCAGGCCCAGGATGGCCAGGATCCAGGTGCGCGCGCCTGCCCCGAGCGCGGCGCCAAGGTCGGCCGCCTTGTTGCCCCCGTCCACGTTCAGGGCGATGTCGGCCTGCAGGACATCCCGGAACCGGCCGGCAGCCGCGCGCATCTCGCTCTGGTAAAGGGCGACGGCGGCAGTGCTGTCCTGGCCTTGCGAAAGAGCAATGAACCTGGCGTCGAGTTCGAGGTATGCCGTCCAGAGCCGCCTCATCTCGCCTGCGAGACGCTGCTCCTCGCCCTGCATGACCAGCGGCATGTAAGCGGCAAAGACCTGCTCCACCTGGGCGCGCTCGCTATTCAGGCCGTCCAGCTCGACGGCCTTCGCTTCTGGGCCTGTGGCCAAAGCATACGCGGCCTCAAGCTGGCGGATGCGGCCGATGTGGTAAGCCAGCTCCCCCAGCACGCGCGTGGACGGCAGCCAGTCCTCCCGTATCTCCGTAGCAGCCGCGTTGACCGCGGCGAGCCGCTGGACGGCGAACACGCCCAGCCCGGCCGTGCAGCAAAGCAACAGCGCGAAGGCCGCGATGATCCTGCTGCGGATGGTGGTTCGGAGAAGCAGGTGGCGCATGGCGTTCCTTGTGCTCAAACGGATGGAGCGCCATTGTCACCCGGACGCATGAAAAAATGCTTAAGAAACGTTCCTCAATGTTTAGGAAACGTTTTCCCGGTTTCCACGGCTGGGCGTCGAAGCCGGGCCGCAGCGCCCTCACGCGGTCGTGGCGGATAGGAAGGCGCGGGTGCGCTTCTCCGACGATCGCACCGCCATCGCCACCAACCCGGCGCCGACCATGCTATCGTGCGGGAGCAGCACGCGGCCGATGCCGCCATCGGACGGGACGCCCGAGAGCAGTTGAGGCGAGTGGCTGCGCAGCAGCCGGCCGAACCCAAATATCGTGCAGCGGCGCCGGTGCTTGCCGCACCCCACCCAGCACGCCGCCCGGGCGGAGTGCGCCATGCCCACGGTCAGCACCTTATGCCAGCCGCCCTGACGGGCAGCCGGCATCAGAGTCGCTTCTGGCGCGCGGCCCCAGCCGCAAACGCGGCGCGTGTCGAACCGCAGGGTTCGCCAGGTTTCAGTGCCCCCACCAACCCGGACGGGCGCTCCGCGCCTGGCCCCGCGCGCATACCGGTCGGCGCCGCAGCGGCCCTTGGGGCCAAACCTTGGAAGGGGAATCAGGCCTTGGGCGTCACCAATGCCCGGACCTCGTCGCGCCAATCGTGCCGCTCCTTGAAGCCCAGCACCTCCCGGGCCTTCCGGTTGCTCAGCGGCGCCTCGTGCCCGGCCAGCCGCGGCACCGGGGTGCCCGGGCACCATCGCGCCAGGAACGCCGCCGTGGGCTGGTCCGCCGTGATCGTGTCGTTGACGGCGTTGAACACCTGGAAGCCAAGCCCGTCCCGTTGCAGGCAGAGATGCACGATCTCCGCGAGGTCGCGGGCGTCGATGTAGCTCCAAGCGTTGCGCTTGCGCGACGGCGGGTCCGCGACGTAGCCGGGGAAGCGGTCGTACTCATGCGGCTCGATCACGTTGCCGATGCGCAGCGCGTAGATGTCGGCGCCGAAGCGGGCCGCGAAGGCGCGCGCCGTCCGCTCGTTCACCACCTTGGACAGGCCGTAGCTGTCCATGGGATCGACGTCGTAATCCTCCTCCAACGGGAAGCCGTGGAAGTCCTTGTCCCCTTCCGCGAAACACACCCCGTAGGTCGTCTCGCTGGACGCGATCACGACCTTGCGAATGCCGAGCTTCATCGCGGCCTCGATGACGTTGTAGGTGCCCATCACGTTGACCCGGAATGTCTCGTTGTCGGGGTGGATCAGGATGCGCGGGACGGCGGCGAAGTGGACCACGGCATCGACCGGGCCGGGCGCCTGGCCCGCGCGGAGGCCCTCGAAATCGAAATGCGAGGTCATCGCGTTGAACAGCTGGGCGCCGTCCGTGATGTCGCCGACCAGGGTTGGGATGGCCGGATGCGGGAACGGCTGCAGGTCGAAGTTCAGCAACTGGTAGCCCCGCTCGTGCAGGTAGGGCAGCGCATGCCGCCCGGCCTTGCCGGTGCCGCCGGTGAACAACACTCTCATCGCCATCGCTGGTTCCCCCGCTGCGCGCCGCTCTCAATGGGCAGGCTGCGCGGGCACCACTACCGCAAGCGGGGCTGCGGGTCGATGCCACAGGAAAGCAAAGATGGAAAAGTCAGAGTAGGCCGCTGTGAATCCTATTGCGGCATTTGACTCAGAAGGGCGAAGGTAAGTTCACAATGGGGGTGTTGTGGAAGACTGCCGTAAGTCTGCGTTTCTTTGGCGATGCCCTTGACCCTGAGCAGGTCACGGTTGCTCTCGGACATCCGCCGGATGCCGGGAAACGTCGGGGCGAGCTATGGCGCCCTTCCCGACGGAGAGGGGAGGTCATCGCTCGCACGGGATCGTGGCGCAGGGAAGTGCCCCGTCGCGAGCCGGGCGATCTTGATGGCCAGATCGTCGAGCTTCTCGCGCCGCTGACGACGGACATGGCGGTTTGGAAGTGTCTAACCACCAGTTTCAAAGCTGATATCTTCTGCGGCCTGTTCCTGGGCAGCCCCAACGAGGGCGACGAAATCAGCCCGCAAACGCTTTTGGCGGTCGGCCAGAGAAATATCCAGCTGGGTTTCGACATTTACGGGGCGGCTGAGTCAGAGGGGAACGACCCGTTGGCTTAAACACCGCCCTCCACCTTCTCCCGCATCGCCTCCAGCGTCCGGGTCATCAAACCGTCAACGGTCATGAACCCGTCGAGCACCATGAAATGGTGGGCGCCCTCAATGGGAAGCGCCGCGCCGGCGTTGCCGGCCGCCTGCCATGCCGACAGGAAGTCGAGCGACTGCTTCCTGAACGACCCGGACTCGGCGGCGCCCCAGGCGAGCACGAAGGGGGTGGGCGCGGCGCGAACATGGAACAGCGGGCTGTTGCGCTCGACCTCCTCGGCGGAAAGCCGCAGCTTCGGCTGCAGAAAGGTCGCCGGGAACGGGCGCAGGTCGAACAGCCCGCTGATCGGGATGCCGCCCTTGATCAGGTCGTCTGGCAGGCCGTACTCCTCCTCCCAGTCCGTGAGCGCCGCCATGGCGGCCAGGTGGCCGCCGGCCGAGTGCCCGGCGACGTAGATCCGGTCAGGGTCGCCGTTGAAGGACGCGGCGTGGCGATAGGTCCAGGCGATGGCCGCGCGGACCTGCCGGACGATCTCGGTGATCGTGACCGCCGGGCAGAGCGCATAGGTGACGTTGACGACGGCATAGCCGGCCGCCACCGGCCCGGGCGCCACCATGTCGAACGCATGGGCGGTCAGCGACTTCCAATAGCCGCCATGAAAGAAGACCAGGACCGGCGAACCCGGCGCCGCCGCCGGGAAGACGTTGGCGCTCTCGGCCTTGGTCGGGCCGTAGGGCACGTCCGCTCGGTGGGCGAGCGAGGCCCGGGCCGCCGCGCTGCTGTCCAGGAAGTGCTTCACGCAGGCGCCGAAGTCCGGGACGGACTTCTCCGCGTTGTACTCGCGGTCGAGTTCCTCCTGAGTCGCAAAGCCGCCGTACAGGAGCTTCATAGGCGTGATCCCTGTTGGAGTTCGCCAGCCCGGACCGCGCCCCGACACCGCCAGGGCCACCGCCGTTTAAGGGTTTGTTAACGGTTCCGATGTAAAACACGGCGGCAGCCAAGTGGTTGCGACCGGAACTCAAGCTGCCGAAGCGGCCATAACCCAGCACAAGGGCACTGCTGCCATGAACATCGTCAGATCGCTTGCTTTCTCCCTGGTGGCGGTCGCCATGGCTGATATGGCGCACGGCGCGGCGGCGGAACCGCTGTCCCTGGGTTTCCTTAACCGCCCCGGCTTCGCCGAGATGGCTGACGGGAAGCCCGGCGGCGCTTTCCTGCCCATTGCCGCCGCGGGCGTCGCCAAAACCGGCCTGCAAGTCGAGTGGGTGCCGCTTCCGCAGAAGCGGCTGATCGAGCAGGTGCGCCAGGACGTGCCGAACTACTGCGCGGTCGGCATCTACAAGACGCCGGAGCGCCTCGGGTTCGCGAAATTCAGCGAGCCGTTCTATCGCGACCAGCGCTTCATCGTCGTGAGCACGCAGGCGAAAGAGGCCGACATCAAGGGCCACAAGGCTTTTATGAGCCTCGCGAAAGACGCCAAGTTCAAGCTCGGTGCGGTTGATGGCTTTTCCTATGGCGCTGAGATCGACGCGCAGATCAAGGGCATGACGACCAACCTCGACCTTGCCGTCGTCACGCCCGACAAGCTTCTTGCCAAGCTCGCCGCGGGCCGGATCGACTACACGCTGGCCGCCCCCGAGGAGTTCGACATCAGCGTGAAGCTCTCTGGCGCCAAGCCGGACGACCTCGCGCGGATCGCGTTCGACGACATGCCCAAGGGCGCGCTGCGGCACCTGATGTGCAGCAAGTCCGTCGATGACGCGACCATTGCCAAGCTGAACGCCGGACTCGCCTCGCTCCGGCTTGACTTGGAATAGGCGGCCCCGCCGCCGCTCCTTGAACTCCGAACTTGCCCCGGAGCCTGCGAAATGACCGTTGATGTTGCAGCCCGTTCAGGACGCATGCGCAGCGTCAAAACCAAGGCGCTTGTGGCCATTGCCTTGCTCATGGCAATCATTGTCGGCGTTTCCGATCAGGTGGAGCTTCGCATCAACGCCGCCGAACGCGCAGCCCAGTTGGACACCCGCGCCGGGCTTGCCGTCAACATCCAGGCTGACGCGCTTTCGCAGCCGCTTTGGGATCTTGCGACCGATCAGGTCGAGGTGCTGCTTGCAGCTCTGGCTCGCGACTCGGACTTCCTGTCCGCGGAGGTGATCGGACCCAACGGCAAGCGTCTCGCAGCCCATGGCCAGCTCGATGCCGCCTCAGGCTTCACCGAGCGGAGGGCAGAGATCGTGCATACCGAGAACGGCAGGCGTCAGCCTCTTGGCTCCTTGATCGTGCGCCTGTCCACCGCGAACCTTGAAAAAGCTTCTTGGCACCAACTGCAAGTCAGCCTTCTCAAGACCGTCTTGATGCTTGCGGTCATCATGGGAGCCATGGAAGCGGCGCTGCGCCTCATCACCACGCCGATGCACCGCATAACGGATGTCATGAACAGGCTGGCGGACGGCCAGACCGAAACCGAGGTCCCGGGAACCGAGCGCCAGGACGAGATCGGCACCATGGCGCGCGCCGTCAGCGTGTTCAAGGTCAACGCAGCCGCACGCGCTCGTCTCGAAGAAGCTGAGGTGCGCGAGCGCGGTGCAGCGGACGAGGAGCGTGCCAGGAACGAGGCGGAGCGGGCAACGGCGGCCGACGCTGCGGCGCAGGCCGTCGGCTCGATCGGCACAGGGCTGGAGCAACTGGCGGCGGGCAACCTCGCCCATCAGCTAGATCAAGCCTTCGCCCCGGCCTACGAGGGCCTCCGCGCTGACTACAACACGGCGTTGTCGCAGTTGCGCG
>CAXSEX010000305.1:0-5910 GCA_964236415.1 uncultured Acetobacteraceae bacterium
AGCGCGAAACCGGGATTTCCGGCTGCATGCCCAAATCCAGCACCGGCCAGTTCGTCACCAGATGCTGGCCCGGCGGCAGCCGCTCCGCCTCCGGCCGCGCCGTATGGCCGGTCAGGAACCGGCCCTCCTGCGCCCATCGCTGCTTCGAGGCCGTGAGCTTGCTCGGCGCGCCGGCGCCGGGGTCGTCGGTCATGCGGCGATCCGGTCGGGTGACAGCGCGGCGTGGGCCTCGGCCAGGATCTGGTAGGACCGCTTGCGCGCCCCGTGGTCCCAGACGGCGGAGGCGACCATCAGCTCGTCCGCACCGGTCTGTTCCCCGAACTGCGCCAGCTCGCGCCGCACCGTTTCCGGCCCGCCCACGATGGAGCAACGCAGCATGGCGCTGGCCTGCGCCTTCTCCATCGACGACCAGTATGTCTCGATGTCGTCGAGAGGCGGCAGCAGCTTGCCGCGGGTGCCGCGGAACATGTTGACGAAGCTCTGCTGCGACGAGGTGAACAGCCGCCGTGCCTCCGCATCCGTGTCGGCAGCGACCACGTTCACGCCCACCATGGCGTGGGGGCGCTCGATCTGGCCGGGTTCGAAGCGGGCGCGGTAGGTGGCGAGCGCCTGGTGCAGCGCGTCCGGGGCGAAATGCGAAGCAAAGGCGTAGGGCAGCCCCAGCATCGCGGCGAGTTGCGCGCCGTAGGTGCTGGACCCCAGGATCCAGAGCGGGACGCGGGTATCGGCGCCGGGCACGGCCTGCACCGCCTGACCTGGCTGCACGGGGCCGAGCAGCGCCTGCAATTCCAGCACGTCCTGAGGGAACTCGTCGGCACCAGCCGGACGCCGCAGCGCGCGCAGGGTGCGCTGGTCCGTGCCCGGCGCGCGGCCGAGGCCCAGGTCGATGCGGCCGGGATACAGCGATTCCAAGGTGCCGAACTGCTCGGCGATCACCATGGGCGAGTGGTTGGGCAGCATGACCCCGCCGGAGCCGACGCGGATCGTGCTGGTGCCGCCGGCGACGAAGCCGATGACCACCGCCGTCGCCGCGCTGGCGATCCCGACCATGTTGTGGTGCTCGGCCAGCCAGTAGCGCCGGAACCCCAGGCGCTCGGCGTGCTGCGCGAGGTCGCGGGCGTTGCGCAGCGCGTCGCCGGGCGTCGATCCCTGCGGCACGGGGGCGAGGTCCAAGACCGATAATGCGGGCATGCGGTGGCTCCTTGCGGATGTGTCCCACCCTAGGTCAGCATTCCGGACAAGCGGTGCAAGCCTGGGGGGGGCACGCACCTTCCATGCGGCAACGTATGTCTCTCTTGCGCGCGGTCGTGCGCTCCCCACATGACCGTCTCAATAATGCGATAAATGGGAGGTGGCCTGTTGGACTTTCCCCGTTCCAACGCTCCTGCCGCCGTGCCGGACTCCGCGGAACGGCGTCCGACGATTGCCTGGCGGCACGGCGCGCCGGCCGCCGGAGACCGGATGGTGCCGGAGGAAACGGCCATCGCCTTTTCCTACAACCGCATCGCCCACGCCGTGATGATGGCGACGCCCGGCGACCTCCGGGATTTCGCCGTGGGCTTCAGCATCACCGAGGGCATCGTCACCGATGCCGCCGAGATCGAGGAGCTTGAGATCGTCCCCGCGGCGCACGGCATCGAGTTGCGCATGTGGATTCCGGCGCCCGCGATGCAGGCGGTCGAGGCCCGGCGGCGCCAGATGGCGGGACCCACGGGGTGCGGGATGTGCGGGCTTGAAAGCCTGGACCAGGCGATGCGCGGCGCGCCGCCCGTGCCTCCCGGCCTGCGGTTCTCGCCCGCGCAGGTGCAGGCGGCGGTGGCATCGCTGTTCCCGGCACAGGCCCTCAACCGCGTGACCCGGGCGGTGCATGCCGCCGGGTTCGTGCAGCCCGGCCACGTGACTTTGGTGCGGGAGGACGTGGGCCGGCACAACGCGTTGGATAAGCTCGGCGGCGCCATGGCCCACGCGGGCAGGGACCCCGCGGCCGGCATGCTGGTGATGACCAGCCGCGTCTCGGTCGAATTGGTGCAGAAGGCCGCCCGCATCGGCGTTCCGGTGCTGGTTGCGGTGTCAGCGCCTACGGCGCTGGCGCTTCGCGTGGCGGAAGGGGCCGGCATCACGGTTGCCGGCGTCGCGCGGGATGACGGGTTCGAGGTGTTCACCCATCCCGGCCGCATCGTGTAGCCTGCAGATAAGCTTCAAAATCAATGAACGGCCGCGGGCAACGCACCGCCGGTCGAAGGGGAACGTCGATCAATGGATGGAACCGTGTTGGACGTGGGCAACGCCAAGGGCGGCCTGCTCAGCCGCAGCCGGACCGTGGCGCGGCCCGGCTTCAACCGCTGGATGGTGCCGCCGGCCGCCTTGGCGATCCATCTTTGCATTGGCATGGCGTATGGGTTCTCGGTGTTCTGGCTGCCGCTGTCGCGGGTGCTGGGCGTCACGGCCCCGGTCGTGTGCTCGGCCGACACGTCGCTGCTGCAGGCGCTGGTCACCACAAGCTGCGATTGGCGCGTGTCCGACGTCAGCGTGATGTACACGCTGTTCTTCGTGTTCCTCGGCTCCTCCGCGGCGATCTGGGGCGGCTGGCTGGAGCGGGCGGGGCCGCGCAAGGCCGGGTTCGTGGCAACCCTGTGCTGGTGCGGCGGCCTCGCGGTTTCGGCACTGGGCGTTTACGTGCACCAGCTTTGGATGCTGTGGCTGGGGTCCGGCGTGATCGGCGGCATCGGCTTGGGCCTGGGCTACATCTCGCCGGTCTCGACGTTGATCAAGTGGTTTCCCGACCGGCGCGGCATGGCGACGGGCATGGCGATCATGGGCTTCGGTGGCGGGGCGCTGATCGGGGCGCCGTTGGCCGACCTGCTGATGAATTACTTCCGCGGACCCGGCACGGTGGGCGTTTGGCAGTGCTTCCTGGTGCTGGCGGCCCTCTACGCCGTGTTCATGCTCGCCGGCACCTTCGGCTACCGGGTGCCGCCGGCCAACTGGGCGCCCGAAGGCTGGACCGCCCCCGCCGCCCGGCGCGGCATGGTCACCCACCGCAACGTGCACCTGCGCGACGCGCACAAGACGCCGCAGTTCTGGCTGATCTGGACGGCGCTGTGCCTGAACGTTTCGGCCGGCATCGGCGTGCTCGGCCTCGCTTCGCCCATGCTGCAGGAGATTTTCGCGGGTTCCCTGATCGGCCACCCCGCGGTGCGGTTCGGTGCGCTGGACGCAAGCCAGAAGGTTGCAGTGGCGACGGTCGCCGCGGGCTTCGTGGGCCTGCTGTCGCTGTTCAACATCGGCGGCCGGTTCTTCTGGGCCTCCTTCTCCGACAAGATCGGGCGCAAGCTTACTTATGCAACGTTCTTCGTGCTCGGCATCGCGCTGTATGCCCTGGCGCCTTGGGCGGCGCATGGTGGCCAGCAGGCGCTGTTCGTGGCGATGATGTGCGTGGCCTTGTCGATGTACGGCGGCGGGTTCGCGACCGTGCCCGCGTACCTCGCCGACATGTTCGGCACGCGGTTCGTGGGCGCGATCCACGGGCGGCTGCTGACGGCGTGGTCCACGGCCGGCGTGATCGGCCCGCTGGTGATCAACTATATCCGCGAGTCGCAGATCGCCGCCGGCGTGCCGCGCGAGCAGGTGTATGACCGCACCCTGCTCATCCTCGCCGGGTTCCTCGCGGTGGGCTTCGTGGCGAACCTGCTGATCCGCCCGGTGGCGGAACGTTGGTACATGGCGGACGGCGACATGCCGGAGCGGGCCTCGGTGGTCGCGGGCGGGTCCTACGGCATCGGCCGCGGCGGACTCACGTTGACTGCGGCGGCCGCGTGGGCTTGCGTGGGCTTGCCGCTGGCCTGGGGGGTGTACGTCACGCTAAGCAAGGCGCTCGTCTTGTTCCGTTAGCAGGAGCGCAGCATGGCAATGGTCGGGTTCATCGGTCTAGGCAACATGGGCGGCCCAATGGCGGCAAACCTGGTCCGCGCCGGGCACAGGGTTCACGGATTCGATCTGGCCGACGCGGCCCTCGCGGCGCTGGCCGCAGCCGGCGGCAGCAAGGCCGCATCGGTGGCGGACGCGGCGGCCGGGGCCGAGGTCGTCATCACCATGCTGCCGGCCGGGCGGCATGTGCGGGAGGTGCTGACCGCGGCGGACGGCGTGTTCGCGCGGGCCGCGCCGGGCGCGTTGCTGATCGACTGCTCGACCATCGACGTGGCCACGGCGCGGGACATGGCGGGGCAGGCGGAAGCCCGCGGCTTCGCCATGCTGGACGCCCCGGTGTCCGGCGGCGTGTCGGGCGCCACGGCGGGCACGCTGACCTTCATGGTCGGCGGCGCGGACGCCGCGTTCGGGCGGGCGCAGCCGGTGCTCTCGGCCATGGGCAGAACGGTGGTCCTGGCCGGCGGCGCCGGGTCCGGGCAGGCCGCGAAGGTCTGCAACAACCTGATTCTCGGCATCTCCATGCTGGCCGTGTCGGAGGCGTTCGCCCTGGCCGACAAGCTCGGCCTGTCCGCCCAGGCCCTGTTCGACATCAGCAAGGCGTCATCCGGGCAGTGCTGGGCGCTCACCTCCTACTGCCCGGTTCCCGGCCCGGTGCCTGCCTCGCCTGCCAACCGCGACTACCAGGCCGGGTTCGCGGCGGCGCTGATGCTGAAGGACCTGACGCTCGCGGCCGATGCCGCGGCCGCGGCCGGCGCCGCGGGTGTCCTTGGGGAGCACGCGCGGGCGGCCTACGCCCGGCTGGCGGAGCTTGGGATGGGCGACAAGGATTTTTCCGTCGCGGCGCGTGCGTTGCTCCAGGGGCAGTTGGGCCGCTAGAAGGGCGGGATGACCGATCCCGCCGCGCCGCCCCCAACCCCGATGCTGCACGAGGCGCCCGAGTGAGGGTGCTGGACAGCGGCGTGAACCCGCGCTCGCCCGCGTTCGGGGCGAACCGCGACCGCATGGCGGCCTTGGTTCAGGAATTGCGCGGGGTCGTGGACCAAATCCGGCTCGGCGGCGGCGAGGCGTCGCGGCGGCGCCACACCGGGCGCGGCAAGCTGCTGCCGCGGGACCGCGTGCGCATGCTCATCGACCCGGGCAGCCCCTTCCTTGAGCTGTCGCAACTGGCGGCGCACGGGATGTACGGGGGCGACATCCCGGCTGCCGGCATCATCACCGGCCTGGGCCGCATCGCCGGGCGCGAGTGCGTGGTGGTGGCGAACGATGCCACGGTGAAGGGCGGCACCTACTTTCCGATCACGGTGAAGAAGCACCTGCGCGCGCAGGAGATCGCCCAAGCGAACCGGCTACCCTGCATCTACCTGGTGGACAGCGGCGGCGCCAACCTGCCAAACCAAGACGAGGTGTTCCCCGACCGCGACCACTTCGGCCGCATCTTCTTCAACCAGGCGCAGATGTCCGCCGCGGGCATCCCGCAGATCGCCGTGGTGATGGGAAGCTGCACCGCGGGCGGCGCCTACGTGCCCGCGATGTCGGACCAGAGCGTGATCGTGCGCAACCAGGGCACCATCTTCCTCGCCGGCCCTCCCTTGGTGCGCGCCGCGACGGGGGAGGTGGTGACGGCGGAGGATTTGGGCGGCGGCGAGCTGCACAGCCGGGTCAGCGGCGTCACGGACCACCTGGCGGAGAACGACGCCCACGCGCTCGGCATCGCGCGGTCGGTGGTGGCGGGGCTGAACAGCGTGAAGCGGCCCACGCTCGACATCCGGCCGCCGCGGGAGCCGCTGTTCCCTGCGCACGACCTGTATGGCATCGTGCCCGCCGACGTGCGGGAGCCGTACGACGTGCGCGCCCTGATCGCGCGGATCGTGGACGGGTCCGAGATGGACGAGTTCAAGCACCTGTACGGCCCGACGCTGGTGACCGGCTTTGCCCGCATCTGGGGCTACCCTGTCGGCATCGTCGCCAACAACGGCATCCTGT
>CAXSEX010000306.1:0-5901 GCA_964236415.1 uncultured Acetobacteraceae bacterium
GCGTCGGCAACTCGCCCCCCCTCGTCAACTTCGCCTGGGGTTCGGCGAACCTGCTTCTGGGCCTGGCCATCGGTGCCCGGCACTTGCCGCGCGTCGCCCCTGGCCCCAGCATCCTCGCCGGCGCCGCCGGCTTCCTGGCGACGGGGGCCTACCTGTCACGGCATTTCGGGGAGGTCCGAAGCAAGGCGGTGGCGGGACGCCGCCGAGCGGTGGGGCGACAGGACGGCGCTGCCGCGTTGGCGGGCGAGGCGGCACCATGACCGCTCAGCCGATCAGGGCCTTGTGCGGCCGGCGCGCCGCCAGGCCCTTGTACCTGTTCAGCTTCGCCGCAATCATGCCTTGCAAGCAACATCAGAGGGCAACACTGTCATGACATCCATCACTCCAATCGTCGCGCCGCCCTATCACGTGCAGTCCACTGCGGCGCAACTTCGGTCCGGCTTCCCCTACTTCCCGTGTCATGAGTCCGTTTCCGCATTGTGGGACAAGAAGTGGCGCATGCCGTGCCAGCACGGGATCTACCCATTCACTGATGCCAATGTCGAAGACTTCGATCCGATATTCGCTGCGCTTGTCAAAGTTTCGAACGATGACGCAGGAATTCTCTTTCGGCCGGATGACTACGCAAAGCCGTTCCTGCCTGTGGCAGATAAGCTTGCAGCCGAAGGGAAGGAGGCCGAAGAGCGAGGGGACACGTCGAAAGCGCGAGACCTGTACCTGCGTGCCGCGGCCGTCTACCGCATTGCACGCTTCCCGATCAACCGTTCCCCCATCAGTCAAGAAGCATGGGAGAAAGGCAAGGACGCCTACGCCAAAGCGGGCCAGTACCTCAGCCCACCAAGCGCCGCGGTCGATATCCCGTTCAAGCACACGGACGCAGCCGCCGGAGACGCCGGCCAGCCGATCCAGGCATACCTGCGGATGCCCGTCGGGAACAGGCCCGAAGGCGGCTGGCCGGTGGTGCTGTTCATCTGCGGCCTTGACGCCTACAAGACCGACCACACGCCCCGCACCCAGATGCACGTCGATCGCGGCTTCGCGACGCTCAGCTTCGAGATCCCGGGAACCGGCGACTGCCCGGCGGCCCCCAACGACCCAAGCTCCCCGGACCGGCTCATGAGCAGCGTGCTGGACTGGGTGGCTGGCAACAAGGCTGCCTATGCCTTCGACACGGCCAAGGTCGTCGCCCGCGGCATCAGCACGGGCGGGTATTACGCGATGCGCATCGCGCACACCCACGCCGACCGCCTTTTCGCCGTGGTGGCCCAGGGCGGCGGCTGCCACCATATGTTCGACGCCGGGTGGATCGGTGCCCAGAACCAGATGGAGTACCCGTTCGCCCTCGCCGACGCGCTGGCCTACAAGTTCGGCTACCGGGGACCCGACGCCCTCGCCGCGTATTCGGCCGAGGCGCACAAGTTCAGCCTCCTCGGTTCAGGCGTGCTGGACAGGCCGAGCTGCAAGCTCCTCCTCGTCAACGGCATGGAGGACTCCATTTTCCCGATCGAGGACAACCTCATCGTCGGTGTCAGGGGCGACAAGAAGGATCTGCTCCTCAGGGGCAACCGGGGCCACATGGGAAATCCCGGCGCGGAGGACCTGCTCTACGATTGGATCGACAATGCCGTTGCCGGAAAGCCCTGATTGCTTGATGGCCGGACGCTGTTGGGATCAGGTGCGCCGGGCAGCCCGACGACATACCTGAACGCCCGCCTACGGCACCTCGCGGAGCCGAGCCGCTGGCTGGTCACCCGGCGGTGCGGGACATGCCCGCCGGCCGCCATGCCCAGGGCAAGCGCCGCGCGGCGAAGGTCCGCACCGTCCCGGTCTCCTGCGCCGCATCCCTGGACAGTCCCTCCTTGAGCGGCCGGCGATGTGGCGCCGCCGGTCGTTCGGAGCGAGGCGACCGCGCCTTCCGGTGCGCGCGCCAGAAGCCGGCGCAGGTCAGTTCCAGCCCTCGGCATCCTCAAGGGTGACGAAGCCGTCGCCGTCGGTGTCGTAACGTCCGAACGAGTCCCGCAGCATGACGGGCGCTTCCGCCCGTGACAGCCTTCCGTCCCGGTCGGTGTCGAAGTCGGACAGGATCTTCTTGAAGTTCTCGATCATCACCCTGCGCTCGTCGCCGCCCGCCTTGATGTGGGCGAAGGGGTCCGGAACGTCGCAGGGAGCGGCGCCGGGCTGGTTCGACGGGAAGAAGTCCACCATCTTCATCCGGCCGGACCCGAGGGACACGGGGCAGTGCGGCGTGTTGGGCGGCACGCGCACGACGCACGGCGCCTTCACCGGGATGATCGTGGTGCCGACCACGAATGCGCCTTCGCCTTCCACGAGGACGAAGATTTCCTCGACGGGATGGGTGTGCATGGGCGGCCCGTATCCAGGTCCCACTTCGGTGACCTGCACCGTTGCGTTGTCCCATCCGTAATAGCGGCCTTCTAGCTCGACGAAGTAGTCCCCGCTTTTCACGTCCCAGAAATTGAAGCCGGACTGGTTCTGCAGCACGAAGGGCAGGCCGATCTGATGGACGTTGCCGGGCGTGACCTCGACCGGCCTCGGCCGGTTCACGTCGGGCGCCGCTTGCTGCGTCGGCTCGTTCGGGCGTTCGGTCATGGGTCGGCTCCTAAATGTTGATGCGTCAACACTAAGTGCATGAAGTTGACGTGTCAACAAAATTTCCGTAGTGTCTAGGCATGACCGTGCTTTCGAATCTGGACCGGGACCTATGGCGCAGCTTCCGCCGAAGCTACGAGCAGGTCAGCCTTGCCATCGAGCGGGAACTCATGGCCCGGACCCCACTGTCCGGCGCGGATCACGGCGTCCTTTCACGGCTCGCCGAAGCCGGAACGGGCGGCATGCGTCAGCAGCAGCTCGCCGATGCGATGCGCTGGGACCGGACGCGGCTGTCCCACCACCTCACGCGCATGGAGGAGCGCGGGCTGGTGACGCGGTCGAAGCTCCAGAAGGCAGGCACCCTTGTCGCCATCACCGCGGGAGGCGAGCACGCACGGAAGGCCGCCGACCCCGTCCATGCCGAAGCCGTGATGAGGCACTTCATTTCCGGCTTGGAGGCACAGCAGCGGGAAGCGCTGGCCGCATTGGCAGCCTCCTTGTCCAGAAGGTGCGGAAAGGAGGCTTGAAGCCGAAGTTGCCCGCTTGCGTGAAGCCCACCAGGCGCATGGTCAAGTTCTTCGAGACGGCAAAAGGCACCAGGGCCGCCGGCAGAGTTCCAGGTCTGCAAGCTGAAAGCCAGCTAGGCTCTGGGCCGACTGCCTTGTACGGCTTGGTTGCCTGATCGGCCCCAATCCACCGCCTCGAACTCCGCGGCCGCGCGGGCGAGGCGCTTGGCGCCATCCCGCAAACTCGCGATCCCGTGGCCCGAGAAGCCCAGGACGAAGCCATCCGATGCGCCAGGCTCCAGGCGGGTTTCGGACAGCAGCCAAGCCTGCACCTCCGCTGCGTCCCTGATCCGGGCCGCGCCGCCTGGGGGCGGGTCAGGCCGGAGCCATGCCACGAGGTGCAGGCCCTGGTCAGGCACCGCCACCCGCAGCGCGCCGCCGCCATGCGCGGCCAGCGTGTCCGCGACCGCATCGCGGGCCGATCGGTAGCGTCCGCGCATCCGCCGGACATGCGCGGAAAAACCGCCGTTCGCGATCAGGTCCGCAACTGCCCCTTCGAGCAGGCTGGCCGGGAAACGGTCTGATGCCGCCCGGGCCGCAAGGACCGGCTCCAGCAGCGGCGGCGGCAAAACGACGTAGCCCATGCGCAGGCCGGGGAAGAGCACCTTTGAGAACGTCCCGAAGTAGATGACCCGCCGGGCGGCATCGATGCCGGCCAGGGCGGTGAGCGGCGGCCCGCCGTAACGGAATTCGCTGTCGTAGTCGTCTTTCAGCACCCAGGCATCCGCCTCGCGCGCCCACTCCAGCAGGGCGACGCGCCGGTCCATCCGCATGGCAACGCCGGTCGGGAACTGGTGCGACGGGGTCACATAGGCCACTCGGGCGCCCGCGGCGCGGCGCCGGCCCTCGTCCACCAGGAGGCCGTGCCCATCCACCGGGACCGGAACCAGCCGGGCACCGGACGCTTCCAGCGCCTTCCGGGCGGCGGGGTAGCCGGGGTCCTCCATCCAGGCCGCGTCGCCCGGCCTGAGCACCGTGCCCAAGCAAAGCTGCAAGCCCTGCTGCGTGCCGCTGACCAGCATGATGTGGCCCGGGTCGCAGCGCACGCCCCGGCTGACAGCGAGGTGCTGCGCCACGCGCTCGCGCAGCTCCCGACCGCCGCGGGGGTCGCCGTAGCCGAGATGAGCGGGATCGAGGAACCGCAGGCGCTTGCTGGCTGCGCGGCGCAGGCGGCTTTGGAACAGCGCGTCAACACTCGTCCGGCCAAGGGCGAACACCTCGCGGCTGGGGGCCAGGTCCGTCGCCGCCAGGCGCTCTGGCCAGGCCGGGCCGGATGGGACGTGGTTCGCGACGAAAGTGCCCGCGCCCACCCTGGACTCCACCAGCCCGTCCGACAGCAGTTGCTCGTAGGCGCCGACAACCGTGTTCCGCCGCATGCCGAGCTGGGCTGCCAGCGCGCGGCTGGCGGGGAGGCGGCTGCCAGGCGCGAGCCGGCCGGCAAGGATCGCGTCGCGCAGGCTCTGGTGGACGCGCGCGGATTGCGGGCCGCGCAGCCCCTCCAGGTGCAGCGGCAGGTCCAGCGCGCCAGCTTGGGCTGTCGGATTGGTTGACATCGGCGTCGGCAATTGGACCTTTCGGCAGCCAATCTAACTGGCGCATGGTCGCGCCGCAACGAGCCAGCCAGGAGATCAGGAATGTCAGACGCGGAAGCCCCCGCTTACCCGGTGGATGCCCGGAACCGGGTGAAGCGCCGCCACGACCGGGGGTTCTACGACCACGCAACCGTCCATGCCCTGCTGGACGCGGCGGTGCTGTGCCACGTGTCCTACGTCATCGACGGCCTGCCCTACTGCACGCCGACGCTGTTCTGGCGTGAGGGCACGACCCTGTACTGGCACGGCAGCAGCGCCAGCCGCATGCTGCGCAACCAGTTGGACGGCCAGCCCGCCTGCCTGACCGTGACCCACCTCGACAGCCTCGTGCTCGCTCGCTGCGGGTTCAACCACTCCGCCGTTTACCGGTCGGTGATGGCCTTCGGCAACGCCCGGCTGGTGGACGACCCGGCGCGGAAGGAAGCCGCGCTGGTCGCCATGGTGGACCGCTTCTTCCCCGCCCGGACGGCTGGCCTGCGCCAAAGCACGGCACAGGAGATCAAGGCCACGTCCGTGGTGGCCATGGAGATCGAGCGCGCGTCGGCCAAGATACGCGCCAAGGGGGTCGCGGACGACGATGAGGACTATCTGCTTCCAATCTACGCCGAGCGCCTGCCCGTCCGCACCGTGATCGGCGCGCCCGAGCCTTGCCCCCGCCTGATGGAGGGCGTCGCGCGTCCGGGCACGCTCGCCGGCTACCGCGCGGACCGCACCCTTGAGGAGGCGTTGGCGGAGGCCCACGCCGTGACGTTTCCGCGGTGACGCCGGGCGGCCCCTGGCATCTGGAGATTGGCCATGCCGGCGGCCCCGCGCACGGGATGGGCCGGGTAGGTCCAGCCGTGCCCGAAGATCCCTGTCCCGTCGGTGCCCTGCACCAGGACCCACCAAACCTTCTCGGACACGATGGGGCCAGAAAGCGGTGCGTAGGCGGATGTGAACCCCTTCGCGACGGTCATCAGATCTGGCTTCAAACCATGACGGTCCGACCTGAACATGCGCCCGAGCCGCCCGAAGCCGGTCGCGACCTCATCGGCCACGAGCAGGACGTCGTACCGCCTCAGCACCCGCTGGCTCTTCTCCCAACATCCGGCGGGCGGCGGCACGATGCCGCCCGTGCCGAGGAGAGGTTCGCC